>CAIYCP010000124.1 GCA_903924715.1 uncultured beta proteobacterium | reverse complement strand
GCAAGATCAAAAAACCTTACGTCGCATCAATCAGTTGATCAAAGACGTGTCGCGAAATCCTGAGAGTGGTATCGGCAAGCCCGAGCCATTGAGAGAAAACCTATCAGGGTTGTGGTCGCGAAGAATCGATGAGGTGAATCGACTTGTTTACCTGATTGACGCTGGTGATTTGGTCATTTTGACATGCCGCTACCACTACGAGTGATTTTTTAAGAGGCATTCACCTTTGCCAAAAGGCCGTGGCTGGCATTGTTGAAATAAGGATTCTGGCAGCAGACCCTCTAGACATTCAAGAATATAGGTGATCCTATGATTTGGATCATACCTGTTTGTCTCTGACTGGCGAATAATATAGTCATCAACTACGGAGTAAGAAAATGGGAACCATCACTTTAAGCATCAGCGGTATGACCTGCGGTAACTGCGTAAAGCATGTCGAAAAAGCGCTAAAAGGTGTGCAAGGCGTTCAAGAGGTTGCAGTCGATTTGGCCGCGGGCACAGCGCAGGTAGTCGGTAATTTTTTAAACGACGCAGCACCACTCATCCGTGTGTTAAATGAAGAGGGCTATCCTGCGGGGGTCAAGGCAGCAGCCTAATAGAGTGTTCTCGTTGGACACTAAAGACGTCACATCGAATGAATCTTTGGCTTGGCCGGCGACTGCAAATTTAGCTTTTTACGATTGGGCTCAATTTCGCTTAGCGGCTCAACGCACTGCATCGTAGCCAGACACCGTTCGGTCAGTAATTGATATTGACCGGTGCCCATCGATTTCCAGGCGATCTCTTGGTCTTTAAGTTCGCGCACGACCTTCGCAGGCGCGCCTAGCACCATGCTACGGGGTGGGATGATCATGCCGGCTTTGACAAAGGCCGAGGCCCCCACGATGCTGCAGGTGCCCACCACCGCTTCATCCATCACCACCGCGTTCATACCCACCAATGCGTTGCGCTCGACCCGGCAGCCATGCAAGATGGCAGCGTGACCGATGTGCCCATCGACCTCAACCACGGTTTCGCGGTCTGGAAACCCGTGTACCACGCAGCTATCCTGGATGTTGGCGCCTTCTTCGATCACAATGCGACCAAAGTCGCCACGCAAGCTCGCCAAGGGCCCGATATAACAGCGCGCGCCGATGATGACATCACCGATTAGTACGGCGCTTGGGTGCACATAAGCGGTGGGATGAACGACAGGGGTGATTCCGTCGATGGCGTAGACTTTTAGCATGGTTGCTTATCCTGTGTGTCATGGGCTCGGTAGCCTTGTTATCATACCTTTCATTAAACCTACACAGAGACACCATGAGCCGAGCCCCTGCACAAACGCGAGACGCCTTCGCACATTTCCACAAAATTGAAACGCGCTGGAAAGACAACGATGTTTTCGCACATGTGAATAACGTTGTGTATTACTCATATTTTGATACGGCCGTGACCGCTTTCTTGATTAAACAGGGCGTACTTGAATTACAGAAATCACAAATCGTGGGTTTAGTGGCTGAAACGCATTGCCGTTTTATCAGCTCGATGGCGTTTCCGGATACGGTACATGTGGGTATGCGCTTGGGCAAGCTAGGTAATAGCAGCATTCGCTACGAAATTGGTATCTTCAAAAACGAAGACGTACAGGCTTCAGCGCAAGGCTATTTTGTGCATGTGTATGTAGATTTGCCAACAAACAAGGCGGTACCGGTTCCGCAGTCGTTGCTCAAGGCGGCTGAGTTGTTGCGTGTACCTGGCTTAGGTATTGTTGAGCATTGAGGTGGTTGACGAATGAAAATGCACATTCTCTCGGGCGGTCGCCTACGCTTGCGTAAAAGTATTTATATGCCTGACGCTGATCGGCAAGCGCTCATTGATCTGCCGGTAAATTGTTATTTATTGCGCCACCCCGAAGGCAATGTCTTGTTTGATACGGGATGCCATCCTTCAACCACAACGGATGCAGCAGGTCGTTGGGGTTCGATTGCGAAGGCGATTGTGCCAATTTCAAAACCCGAAGAAAACTTACTGGATCAGCTTGCGCTGGTGGGCCTGCAACCTAGTGATATTGACGTCGTCGTGAATTCACACTTTCACTCTGATCACTGTGGCTGTAACGAGTTCTTCAAAAAGGCGACGGTGATTTGTCACGCCAAAGAACTTGAGGCTGCAAGCGAAGCCGAGGCTGAAAAAATGGGTTACCTCGAGGTGGATTGGAAGCATAACCTGCCGATCGAACCGATCACCGAGCAGCGCGATCTGTTTAACGACGGTCGAATTGTGTTGTTGCCGATGCCTGGTCACACCCCAGGGATGACGACAGCCTTGGTTGGGCTGGATAGGTCGGGTACTTTTTTACTGGCGTCTGACGCGGTTGCGCTTCGTGCAAACTTAGATCTGGATATTAATCCGCGCAACACCTGGAGCCCCGAGCACTCAAGCCGTTCAATGAGCGAGATTCGTAGAATCGAGGCGACTGGCGTGACGGTACTGTTTGGTCACGATGATCAGCAAGGACAGGGATTGCGCAAAGGCGTTGAGTTTTACGACTGAAAAAATACGATTGAGAGGACAACCAAGAGGGTTGTGCCAAAATTATTACGCGGCAAGAGGCATCACTTCTTTCATGATTGCACGTAAGCTGTTTTTCCTGGCAATTTTTAAATCATAGGTTTGCTGTAAGTTTAGCCAAGACTGTGCGTCACCCCCAAAATACCTGGCTAACCTCAGAGCTGTATCGGTGGTGACGCCGCGCTCTTCACGAACAATTTCGTTGATGCGAGCTGGTGTGACGTTCAGCGCTTTCGCTAATGCATGAGCGCTCATGTTCAGAGGCTTCAAAAAGTCTTCTCTTAGTATTTCGCCCGGGTGAATTGGGCGCATCCCATTTTTTTTCATGTTGGCTCAATTAATGGTAATCAACAATTTCAACATTTTTCGGTCCGGATTCGGTCCAGCTAAAGCAAATTCTCCACCGCAAGTTAACGCGAAGGCTGTGCTGCCCTCGGCGAGTGCCTGATAGCTGTTCAGTATCTTTGCTATGAAACGATTGAATCATAGTATATATCGAATATCGATAAACGATCAATAAGATAAAATAAAAGCGTAATACAAAAAGCTCGCTCAATGTCTC
>CAIYCP010000123.1 GCA_903924715.1 uncultured beta proteobacterium | reverse complement strand
GGCTACATTGAGCGTCCAGCCATGACGGCAACGCGCTTTATCGCCAACCCCTTCGATGAAGCGGGAGCCAGAATGTATCGCAGTGGTGATCTGGGACGCCTGCGAACAGATGGCGTCATTGAGTTTCTGGGTCGTGCTGATCAGCAGCTCAAGATCCGAGGATTCAGAGTCGAACTCGGTGAAGTCGAAGCCGCCATCCTCAAAGCATATGCAGAAAGTGTTGCGCAAGTCGCCGTCATTGCTCAACATAAACAAAGCGGACAACATTCACAAAGTGACATCAAACTCGTTGCGTATCTCGTTGGCATCGAGGGTACTGAAACGCCTTCACCCATTGATATGCGTGCCCACATGCAGCAATTGTTACCTGAGTACATGGTGCCCTCTGCCTGGCTGACCTTAGAGGCGCTACCTCTGAACCCAAATGGCAAACTCGATAAAAAGGCCTTGCCTGAAGCAGAGCAGAGCGGCAACCTGGACACCTATCGTGCACCGCAAACCGGACATGAACGTTTTCTTTGCCGACTATTCAGTGAATTAACCGATCAGAAGATCATAGGTCTTGATGATAATTTTTTCATGATTGGCGGTCATTCCCTGCTCGCGATGAAATTACTCAACGCGATCAAACAAGCGACAGGCGTTCAGCTACCCTTGCGCGCAGTATTCACCCACTCTACTCCCGAACTGCTCGCTCAAGCTTTGGACTCAAGCTTGCAAGGGATCAAGCTCGAATTTAATCCTTTGCTGCCACTACGCAGCTCAGGACATGCTTTGCCATTATTCTGTGTGCACCCGGGTGGCGGGATTGCAACAGCATTTCTGAATCTTGCGCGCGCCATTGAGCCAGGTCGTCCAGTCTGGGCATTACAGGCAAAAGGACTAGAAGAGGACGAAACCCCACACAAAGATATTGAGGAAATGACAACGTCGTATTTAGCAGCCATCAGGAAAGTACAACCTCGCGGCCCCTACCACCTGCTTGGTTGGTCTCAAGGCGGATTGATCGCGCATGAAATGGCTATTCGTCTCGAACAAGCGGGAGAAACTGTCGCGTTACTTGCATTGTTGGATACAACCCCTGCGCACGAGTCGCAACCCGAACAGGATTTTGATGACGATCTCGACGCGTTTATTCAAAAGCAACTCATCGACTTTTCTGGTCTGACACAAGATCAGATTCCGGAAACCTATGGCGGCCGCTTAAAACGCCTATACGACGATGCAGTCGCTTATGAATTTATCCCTGAGACCACAACGGTTGAATGGGTTGAAAGATTATTCAAACAAATGATGCTGGTGCCGCATCAAAGCAAAACCTACCAGACGGGGATATGTCATACGCCAATCGTCGTTTTTCATGCAACCCTGGAACCAGGCTTTCAAAGTGGTCAAAAAATAGACTGGCAACCTTATACAAGCAATACCGTTACCGAGTATGAAATAGAAACACGACACATGACAATGTGTCAGCCTTCAACTGCGGCAAAGATCGCGCAGTTGCTCAATACACAATTTATACAAACATAATTCATCCCTTACTTTTTAATGCTGGAGCAATCATGACGCATTTTTCTGAGCACGGCTACGAAATCGTTAGAGCTGCGATCCATCCACAAACTTTGCAGTTACTTGCAACCGAGTTTCAAATGCTCAAGGACAATAATTATTATTTTCAAGGTAAGGCGGCTGAGGCTTACCAAGGAGATGGACAGACCGAAAAAAGTTTTTTCTGGTACGCGCCCTACTGTTTTGAGTCACTGATGCTGATTATGCAGGACAAGATTGAAAGCATTACGCAAAAAAAACTTGTTCCAGCGTATTCCTTCGCTCGCATTTATTACAAAGGCGCAACGCTGGAAAAGCATGTGGATCGCCCGAGTTGTCAGTATTCCGCCTCGGTGTGCATCGAAAATGATCAAAAACCCTGGACGTTCTGGTTTAAAAATAGGCAGGGGCAAGATGTCCCACTGCAACTAGAGGCCGGTGATATGGTTGTCTACCAAGGAGACGAGCTCACACATTGGCGCGAAGAATACGAAGACAACAAACAGATCCAGACGTTTATACATTACGTAGAAGTAGACGGAAAGTATAAGGATTACGCCTTCGATAAAAGACCCATGCTCGGCTTGCCTGGCAATGCCCGCAGAGGATAAATCGTCTATCAATATCTGAATTTAAAAGCATTTATTTCATGTCATACGTGGTAAATTCAAAAAGTTCCTTAGCCCTCCCCTCTCGCACGCACTCCCTCTAAAAGGATAGATCATGACCGCCACAAT
>CAIYCP010000122.1 GCA_903924715.1 uncultured beta proteobacterium | reverse complement strand
GAATCCCACCGCCCCGACCAGTATTTCAGAAGGCTAATTTCTTAATCGAAATTAGCCTTTTGTTTTTTGTGGACGTTGAGGTTCGGTGTGATAATTGATCATATGCATTTGTTTGCGTAATTCCTGTCCCTCAGAACCTTATTACGGAGAATTTCATGGCACCAGAAGTCGTCTTTATCGGTTTGGGCAATATGGGCATGCCGATGGCGCTCAACCTTTTACGTGGTGGGTTTTCTGTCATTGGTTTTGATTTGGCTGCGGCCAACGTTGACGCCTTGGTGGCGGCAGGTGGCGCGAAAGGGATCGACTTCGCGCAAGCCGTCAAAGGGGCCAAAGCAGTGGTGAGCATGTTGCCCGCCAGCCAGCACGTGCAGAGCGTGTATTTGGGCGACCAAGGCGTACTGGCGCTTGCGCAGAAGGGTACATTGCTGATCGACTCTTCAACGATTGCACCTCAGGTTGCGAAAGAGCTCGGTGCGGCTGCTGCTGCCAAGGGCTTAGAGATGATTGATGCGCCCGTTTCAGGCGGCCCGTTTGGTGCTAAAGCCGGTACGCTGACTTTTATGGTGGGTGGTACTGAACAAGGTTTTGCAGCCGCGCAGCCTTATCTGCAAAAGATGGGTAAGGCGCTGTATCACGCGGGTGCGCATGGTAGCGGTCAGACCGTCAAGGTGTGCAACAACATGCTCTTGGGCATCACCATGATTGGTACAGCTGAGGCACTGCGTTTAGGGATTGCCAATGGATTAGATCCAGCCGTTTTGTCTGAAATCATGTCAAAAAGCTCGGGTAACAACTGGGTCTTGAATTCGTGCAATCCGTGCCCGGGCGTCATGCCAGAGTCGGCCGCTTCAAATGGCTATGCAGGTGGATTCGGGGTTGATCTGATGCTCAAAGACTTAGGCCTGGCGGTTGAGAACTCATTGGCGACTAAATGCAGTGTGCCGCTTGGTGGGCTGGCGCGAAATCTCTACGACATGCATAGCAAACTGGGGCATGGAAAGCTCGATTACGGCAGTATTTACGAGACTTTAGGTAAGAAATAGTTAGCCCATCGGCCGGGTTCGCATTTCAGGCGCGGCCGATTTGTAAAACTTGTTTTATTTAAAACCTAGGGAAAACGCTAGTAGCAAAACACTCGCGGCATAATAGGCTTACAGTACTTGCATAGAGATTGCGCTGCCAGTTGATTTCTCTGGCAACAAGACAATTTAAAGCATCAAAAATAATCACAACTCTGGGAGACAAACCATGTTGCATCAAAAGCGTTCAACCTTGCACTTTGTTAAAGCGGCGCTTGCCGTCGCACTTATGTCAGTAGGTTTTGCGGGCCAGGCAGAGGTCGGTATCACCGACACAGAAATTATCTGGGGAAACTCGACACCCTTATCAGGCCCAAATGCTGGCTATGGTGTGATTGGCCGAGCCCAAAAGGCGTGTTTTGAATACGTCAACAATGAGCTTGGTGGCTTCAAAATGGGCGATGGTAAAACGCGCAAGCTCAAGTTGATGATGTATGACGATGCCATGGAGCCTGCTCGTGCTCTGCAAAACGCGCGTCGTTTGATTACGCAAGATAAAGTGTTTGCGATTTCAGGCAACGTCGGTACCGGCGCTAACCTCGGTGCACGTCCGTTTTACAACACAGAGAAAGTGCCTCAGGTATTTTTGTACACCGGTGGCCCGATGTTTGGTTCAAAGCCCGAGGTCGAAAAATTTCCGTACACGATGTTAGCGTTGCTGGCCTATAACACCGAGGCTGCTCTGTATGCAGCGTACATCAAAGAAAATTATCCTAAGGCAAAAGTCGCGCTATTCAATGACGATAGCGGCGGTCCCTTCTTTGCAACCGGTTTTATGAAGGCTGCAAAAGAGCTAGGCTTGAATGTGGTGATTCACGAAGAGCACTCTTACAGCGAGCCCACGATCGACGCCAAGATTGATCGGATCGCAGCCTCTGGTGCGGATGTGTTTGTTGATGCGACAACGCCTAAATTTGTGGTCCAGGCACTCAAGCGGATGCAAACGATTAACTGGAAACCCGCACATATTATTTGGGGTGTGGGGTCGAGTATCGGTGGCGCCTTGCAACCAGCAGGTGCCGCGGCGTCTACCGGCGTCTTGACCGGCTTGTGGCTGAAGGATCAAGCCAATCCGGCCTATGCAAATGACGATGACATGAAGCTAGATCG
>CAIYCP010000121.1 GCA_903924715.1 uncultured beta proteobacterium | reverse complement strand
GCGCGCGCGCGTTCATCGCTACCAACTGTGGCGTACACCACATGGCCCAACGCGCTGGCCAATTGCACCGCTGTGGTGCCGATCCCGCTTGCACCACCATGCACCAGCAGACTTTCGCCCGCCGAAAGTTGCCCACGATCAAAAACGTTGCTCCAAACTGTGAAATAGGTTTCGGGCAAGCCTGCGGCCTCAATCATCGATAAGCCCTGGGGCACCGGCAAACATTGCTCGATCGGGGCGGCGCAGTACTCGGCGTAGCCACCACCGGCCACCAGTGCGCAGACTTTGTCGCCAATTTTGAAGCCACTATTACCCACATCTCCACTCACGATCTCACCGGCAACTTCAAGCCCTGGCAAATCTGTCGTGCCCGGTGGCGGCGCATATTGGCCCATGCGCTGAAACACGTCGGGCCGGTTGATCCCCGCAGCTTCGACCTTGATCAACACCTCGCCACGCCCCGCTTCTGGCACGGGCCGCGAAGTCGGCACCAGCACTTCAGGGCCACCCGGAGTCGAAATTTCTATTGCACGCATATCGTCCGCCTCAAAACATTTATCGTAAATCGTTTATTATGCATCCCTTCGTGAAATAAGCAGGAAGCGTGGCCGAGCGGTTTAAGGCACCGGTCTTGAAAACCGGCGAGGGTTCACGCCCTCCGTGAGTTCGAATCTCACCGCTTCCGCCAATAGCTGGGCATCGGCTCTACGCAACGGCTCTACCCCATGGGGCTCTACCCCATTAACGGGGGATGAGCAGTATTCAAACCAGCAACGCCACAGCCTTGATCTGTGCCCAAAGCGCGAGGCCCGGTGCAATATTCAAGCGCGTCACAGACGCATGCGAGATCTTTGCCAGCAAGCGTTGCTCGGGTTGGTCACCTGCGGATAATTCAATCAAGGCCTGACCACCCCCGCCGTTTCGTATTGCAAGCACGGTGACAGGCAAAATGTTTAACATACTGCTGTCGGTGTGATGACTAAGCGCCAGGCTCACATCGCGGGCATGAATACGCACACGCAAGCGATCGCCCGGCACATGCGACGGGCCGTGTGCGTAGAGCTTGCCCAGCGGGCTTTCCAACGTCAACAGGCCGTGCTCATCACTCTGTTGCACATGTGCCTGAACAACCACACCCGCATCATCGCGCAACGCGAGCGGTGCGTCGGGATGATTCATCACGTCAAGTGCTGGGCCTGCCTGACGCACACGCCCGGCTTTCATCAAGACCAGATAATCCGCCAGACGCGACATTTCATCGACGGCATGGGTCACATATAACAACGGGATGGTGGCTGTTTGTTTGAGGCGCTCGAGATAACCCAAAATCTCTGAACGACGCGCGGCATCCAGCGCAGCCAAGGGTTCGTCGAGCAACAGAATTTCGGGTCGCGTCAGCAAGGCTCGGCCGAGCGCCACACGCTGACGCTCGCCTCCGGATAATTGACCGATCGCACGCGCCAACAAAGGTGCGAGATCAAGCTGCTCGATGCACTGCTCGAATTCGGCCTGCGTGCCGCCGACGCGTTGCCAACCGTAACGCAGATTTTGTTCAACCGACAAATGTGGAAGCAACGCAGAATGCTGAAAAACGAAACCAACATGTCGTTGATGCGCAGGAACAAACACCCCCGGCGCCTGCCAAACCTGCCCATTGATGACCACTCGCCCATGCACCTCGGGCTCTAGACCCGCAATCGCGCGCAGAATGGTCGTTTTGCCACCACCCGAGGGGCCAAAGATCACTGTTGTTCCTGAGGCAGGTAGCGTTAAATCAAGGGCAAGGTCAAAGCCCGCTTCACCCGACCTTTTTAGGTTCAGCGTCAACTCGATGCCAAGCCTTTGGTTTGCCGGGATCGCGTTCGTATTCATCGCGCCTCGCCCTCAGCGCGCGACAAACGCAAGCCAAACCAGTGCATCAACCACAGCATGACAAAAGAAAATACCAAGAGCCCGCCCGCCAACCAGTGCGCCTGATCGTAGGCCATGGCTTCGACTCGGTCGTAGAGCAAGACGGACAACACACGGGTTTCACCTTCAATGTTGCCTCCAACCATCAGGATGACACCGAACTCACCCACCGTGTGGGCAAAACCCATTACCGCCGCGGTCATAAAAGCCGGACGACACAGAGGAATCACCACCGTTTTAAAGCGATCAAAAGGCGAGGCGCGCAAGGTGGCCGCGACATCTAAAATCGAAGTATCCATGCTTGCAAAGCCAGCCTGCAACGGTTGCACAACGAAGGGCAGCGAGTAAATCACCGAGGCCAATAACAAGCCCGAAAACGTAAACGCCAAAGAACTTCCACCGAGCGCATGCATCAGGCGACCCAGTGGCCCGTCCGGGCCCATCATCACAAGTAAATAAAAACCCAGCACGGTTGGCGGCAGCACCATCGGCAGCGCCACAATTGCAGACAACGGTGTTTTAAAACGCGAGCGGGTTCGCGCAAGCCACCAGGCTAGTGGCGTACCGAGCAGCAACAAAATCACCGTAGTGAGCGTTGCAAGCTTGAGTGTTACCCAAAGCGCTGCCCAGATCGCCGTCATTGCGGCCTTATGCAAAAATTAGTTGTAGCCATGGCTTGCAATAATGCCCTGTGCTTCGGGTTGTTGCAAATACAGCAAGAAAGCCTGCGCTGCAGCGTTGTTCTGCCCACGTTTCAACAAGACCGCCGTTTGAATGATTGGCTGATGTAACGACTCAGGCACCAGCCAACTGTTTTGATAGAGTTTCTTTTGCTCAGGTGTTTCAATTGCAAAAGCCCGAGGTAACAAACCCGCCTCAGCATTGCCACTAAAAACAAAGTGTGCAGCCTGCCCAATGTTCTCGCCCATCACGAGCCGCGCTTGCACTTTGGCAAACAGCCCAAGCGCTTCGAGCGTCTGCTTGGCCGCTAGCCCATAAGGCGCCAAGTCCGGATTTGCAATCGCCAGTTTTTTAAACTCAGTTTGACGCAAAACCTGCTCAGCGGCGAAAGTTCCACTCGACTGCGTCACAAACACTAAACGGCCGCGGGCATAGTCAAACAGTGTCTGTTCAAGGGCCAGGCCTTCAATCACCAAACGCTCAGGGGTTTGTCGATCAGCCGACAACAACACATCAAACGGTGCAGCCTGACGGATCTGGGCGTAAAGCTTACCTGTCGAGGCCGAGCTCACCGATAACTTGTATGGCGTTTGAGCCGAGAATTTAAGTACTAGTACTTGTGCGGTATTGACAAAATTGCTGGCAACGGCCAGGCGAGCGTCTTGCGCAAACGTCGGGTTCGAGCAAAAAATATAAAAAATCAATGATATCAAGTATTTATACATTAAATAGTTTGAATAATCTGCTACAAATTCAGAACCTCTAAAAAAATTTTAGCCCTTGCTGAAGCACTGATAACCTGATCAGCCTCGGGGTTGCAAAGCGCGCACGCGCAAAATAAGAGTACAGTTATTCTACGGACTTATACGCACGACTAACTTGCAAGATTTTATCCATGACACAGACGTCTGCACCTCTAATCGATCGCTTTGGCAGAAGTATTGAATACTTGCGCCTGTCGGTCACAGATCGCTGCGACATGAAGTGCACGTATTGTCTGCCTAAAAGCTTCAAGGGTTATCAAGAGCCAAAAAACTGGCTCACCTTTGATGAGATTGAACGCGTTGTGGGCGCGTTTGCGCGCTTGGGCACGTCGCGCGTTCGACTGACTGGTGGCGAACCACTTTTGCGTCGCAACCTCCCTGAACTGGCTGCCCGAATCCACGCACTGCCCGGCATTCGTGACTTATCACTGTCAACCAATGGCACCCAGCTTCCCAAACATGCTCAAGCGTTGCGGGCCGCGGGCGTCTCGCGACTGAACATCAGTCTTGATAGCCTAACGCGCGAGTGCGTGACACAGATCACTGGGCGCGACTCAATTGATGACGTCATGGACGGGCTTGCCGCAGCCGAAGCTGCAGGCTTCTCGCCGATCAAACTGAACATGGTCGTCATGCCCGGTGTCAACGAACACGAAGTCGAAGCCATGACCGAGTTCTGCATCAATCGCGGTTTCATTTTGCGTTTGATCGAGACGATGCCCATGGGTAGCACCGGTCTGAAATCAAGCTACGCACCTTTAGGGCCTATTCTTGATCGTCTGCGCGAGCGCTTTGATCTCATCCCAGAGATTAAAGAAATGGGTGGTGGTCCTGCGCGCTACTGGCGCACCAAGGATGGCCGCGGTCAGATTGGTTTGATTACGCCGATCAGTCAGCACTTCTGTGCCACCTGTAATCGCGTGCGGCTTTCTGTCGATGGCACATTGTATTTGTGCCTCGGCCAAGAAGAAAAACTCGAGCTTCGCCCCCTGTTACGTGCGGGCATTAGCGACGAAGGACTTGAGCAAGCTTTACGTGAAGCGATCGAACTCAAACCCGAACGTCATGAGTTTCGCGAAGCGCCTACCAAGATCATTCGCTTTATGTCGCAAACAGGCGGCTAAGGGCTGATCCAGAGTCGCCGTACACTAGCGGCATTCGTCATCTCTTTTGTTTGAAACATGAAACCCAGAGCCAATCTGCTGAACTTTGAAGAGGCGCGTGATCGCCTGCTCGCTGCCGCCTCACCTTTAACAAGCGTTGAAACTCTGCCTTTGCTGCAGGCCCAGGGCCGGGTGCTTGCGCAAGCCGTGACTTCTCCCCTAAACGTGCCGGGCTTTGATAATTCAGCGATGGATGGTTATGCCTTGCACGTGAGGGATCTCAACGCGCTGCCCGAGACCTTTGCAGTCGTACAACGTATCGCCGCGGGGCAAACTGGCACCGCCTTAGGTGCCAACACCGCTGCGCGCATTTTTACCGGAGCCCCAATACCCGAAGGTGCCAATGTTGTCGTGCCACAAGAAAACACGCAAGACGAAAATGGTGCCATCAAACTGACTCAGCCTATTCAGTTAAATCAGCATATTCGTCGCGCGGGCGAAGACATTACTCAAGGCGCGATTGTGCTGGCTGCAGGCCAGCGCCTAGGTGCGCAACATCTTGCGATGCTTGCATCGATTGGCGTGGCGAGCGTTTCTGTTTTTGTCTGGCTCAAAGTTGGCGTATTTTTTACAGGCGACGAACTCACCGAACCGGGTCAACCGTTAGCACCTGGCGCGATCTACAACAGCAATCGTTACGCGATCAATGGCTTGCTTAAGCAGCTTGGTTGTGCCATCACTGACTACGGCATCGTCAGAGATTCAGCGCAAAGCACGCGTGATGCGCTTGAACGCGCGGCCGCTGAAAATGATGTCATCATCACCTGTGGTGGCGTCTCTGTTGGCGAAGAGGACCACGTCAAAGGCGCTGTACAAGCGCTTGGCACACTCGATCTTTGGCAGATCTCAATGAAGCCCGGAAAGCCTCTGGCGTACGGCAAGGTCAGTAAAACGGATTTTATTGGGCTCCCCGGAAATCCCGTCAGCGCATTTGTCACATTTTTACTCATGGCCCGGCCCTTTTTACTCAAACGCATGGGCGCACAAGAAGCACCGCTACGTTACTTATCCGCGAACGCCGACTTTAGCTGGCCGCGCCCTGATAAGCGTCGTGAATTCTTGCGCGTCAAACTCGAGAGCGATGCCAACGGTCAGCCCGCTTTGCAACTGTGGCCCAATCAGGGTTCGGGTGTCATGAGCAGTTTGGCCTGGGCCGATGGCCTGGTTGACCTCGCGCCCGAAACCGTCATTACCAAAGGCGATAAAGTACGGTATCTTTCGTTATCCGAACTTTTAAATTAATTCATCATCATGCGTCTAAAGGTTTTGTACTTTGCTCAGTTACGCGAAAAATTCGGCCTCGCTGAAGAATCCGTGCAAGCACCAGACAGCGTGCGCACGGTGGCTGACTTGATGCAACATCTGGGCGCACGCGGTGGCGTCTGGCAAGAAACCTTAGGCGGACAGTTTGCATTTCGAGTTGCCATGAATCAAGAAATGGTGTCTGAGCAAACCACCCTGCTTGACGGCGCCGAAGTGGCTATTTTCAGACCGGTTACTGGGGGTTAAGCCGTGGCCGCCCGGATTTCAGTCGCGGTGCAGACAGAAGACTTCGATCTGCGCCATGAACATCAACAACTGATTCAAAACGATCATGGTATCGGTGCAGTCGTTGCCTTTATTGGCATGGTGCGCGATTTGAACCTCGCGGATGATGTGGTCGCACTCGAACTTGAACACTACCCCGGCATGACCGAAAAATCGCTGATCAATATCGCGCAACAAGCTGAAAAACGGTGGTCGCTACAAGCAGCACGCATCGTGCACCGTGTGGGCAAGATGTATCCCGGCGATCAAATTGTATTGGTCTTAACGGCAAGCGCGCATCGTGGCGATGCGTACGAAGCCAATACTTTTATGATGGATTACTTAAAGACTGAAGCCCCGTTCTGGAAAAAAGAATGGACGCCAGAAGGCCCTCGCTGGATTGAAGCACGCGAGAGTGACGACACCGCTGTTGCACGCTGGAACGAGAAGCCGTCAGCATGAGTTACGACGCACTGATTCTTGCTGGAGGAAAAGGCAGTCGCCTAGACGGACGCGACAAAGGTTGGATCATGCACAATGGTCTTCCTTTAATCGAACACGCGCTTGCCCGTCTGGCCGCGCAAACACCCGCACCGTCTAGAATCCTGATCAGCGCCAACCGTAATATCGACGCCTACAAACAAACAGGACACGTTGTGGTGACCGACGAACGGCTTCATTTTGCGGGCCCCCTTGCTGGCGTTGAGGCAGGCTTGATGCGCTGTAAAAAAAATAATCTTTTAGTGATCCCCTGCGATACGCCTTTATTGCCTACTCACTTGTATGAACACCTTGAGCAAGCTCTAGTAGAAGACGATGCTGCCGTCGCCGCCTATGCTGTCACAAATGATGGCCCTCAGCCATTATGTTGTTTGCTCAAGCCTTCGGTTGCAGGATCGCTGGCCAAATACCTTGACGCGCAAAAAGCAGCAGTCATCAAATGGTTAGAAAAAATCAGCGCCAAAGCCGTTCACTTTGACGATTCAACTTCATTCAGTAACTTCAACAGCATGGAGATGTTTCAGTCTCTAGCGAACAAAGGCGCATGATGTCAGCAGATCTCACCCACTTCGATGCGGCCGGACAAGCGCACATGGTTGACGTGTCAGAAAAAGCGCAAACACATCGCCGAGCCATTGCGCAAGGCCGAATCACGATGCAACCGACAACCTTCGCCAAACTGGCAGAAGGCCGTGCCGCAAAAGGTGATGTACTGGGCGTAGCCCGCCTAGCCGGCATCCTCGGCGCCAAGCAAACAGGCTCGTTGATTCCCCTGTGCCATCCAATTCCTCTCACCCGCGTAACGGTCGAGTTTGTCAGCGATGCCACGAACGCTTCAGTCACCTGCACCGCAACCGCCGAAACCGTCGGGCGCACTGGCGTCGAAATGGAAGCCCTGACTGCGGCAACCATCAGCCTACTCACCATTTATGACATGTTGAAAGCCGTTGATCGTGGCATGGTGATTGATGCCGTCAAGTTGCTTGAAAAGCATGGTGGCAAGTCGGGTAGTTGGGTGGCGGGGTAGTAGTCACTAACTTTTTCCTGGCAACCGATGATCAGTGGTCATCCGTGCTAACTCAAAAAAAATCCGCGCTCATACGTTGAACCAATCCAACGCTATGCGGTACTAATCCTGCTTTATTCTTGTCCTCATTGTGTCTAAATGGGCGATAGCATGCATCTTGCTAGCAACCTTTCATTGATGTCCCGTGCAGCAGACGCTATGCCTGCGACCAAACCCCAAGCCTTCCGGCCGCAATTAAGATGCCTCGCCCATCCAATATCCCCAAGCGCAATTTACCTGCTGGCGCACAAAACCGAGCTGCTTTGCCGCAAGCTCAGGCTATCGCTTTAGTACAACAAGGCTTGGCCGCACATCAACGAGCAAAGTTTGAAGAGGCACGTTCGTTTTATGAGCGTGCCCTGAAAATACAAAACGATAATTTTGACGCCCTTCAGCTGCTGGGGGTTCTGTTCGCACAGACCAGACAATTCGCACTGGCTGTTGAGTTTTTGTCTAAAGCGATAAAAATTAATCCTCATCACGCACCCTGTTATAACAACCTTGGCGTTTCCTTAAAAGAACTCAAGCGTCTAGATGAAGCTCTAGCTAGCTTTGACCATGCCATCGCACTCACGCCTGAGTATGCTGAGGCGTACAATAATCGAGGTACTTGTTTAAAGGAACTAAACCGTCTGAATGAAGCACTGACCAGCTTTGACCAAGCGATCACCTTGAACGCTCAATACGATGAGGCCCACAACAACCGCGGCCATGCCTTACATGCACTTAACCGCTTAGACGAGGCCGTCTCGAGCTATAGCCAAGCAATTGCACTAGCTCCTAACCGTGTAGAAACCTATAACAATCTAGGTATTGTTTTACACGAACTGAACCGTTCGGCTGAAGCACTCACGAGCTTTGAGCAAGCCATTGCGCTCAAACCAGACTACGTTGAGGCCTACTGCAACCGCGGCGCTGCCTTGAAAGAACTGCATCGCTTAGAAGAAGCGCTCGCCAGTTATGACCAAGCGATCTCTCTCAAACCCGACCTCGCTGAGACCTACAATAATCGAGGAATTACCTTACAGGCACTTCATCGCTTGGCGGATGCCGTTGCCAGTTATCAAACAGCAATCGTCTTAAGACCCTCTTATCCCGATGCCCACTACAACTTGGGTAATGCGCTTCAAGAACTTAAGCGCTGGGATGATGCGCTTATCAGCTATGAACAAACAATTACACTCAATCCTCAATACGCACAGGCTTACTACAATCGAGGCGTTGCCCTAGAAAAAATCAAACATTTAGATGAGGCTGCTGCAAGTTATGCCTCAGCGATTGCACTCAAGCCTGACTGGATCGAAGCCTACAATAATCGGGGCGTTGCGTTAAAAGAACTTAATCGCCTGGATGAGTCGCTTGCAAGCTATGAGCAAGCCCTCACGATCAAACCTGACTTCGCCGAGACTTATAACAATCGAGGCAACACCTTAAAGCAACTTAAACGCCTAGATGAAGCACTTACGAGTTTTGATCAAGCACTTGAACTCAAGCCCGACTACGCCGATTGCTATAGCAATCGAGGGATTGTTTTACAGGACCTAAAGCGATTGGATGAGGCGCTCGCCAGCTATGACCAAGCGTTGACAATCAATCCTGACAATATAGAAGCCCTCTGGAATAAATCGCTAGCCTTACTACTGACGGGTAATTTTGAGCAAGGCTGGCCACTCTATGAACAGCGTTGGGACAATAAAACGCTTGGGCTTAAAAAGCGGATCGTTTCACAACCCCTCTGGCTAGGCGTCGAACCCCTGAACGGAAAAACAATTCTGCTGCATGCAGAGCAAGGTTTAGGTGACACGATACAGTTCTGCCGCTACGCCAAACTGATTTCTGAGCTTGGCGCACGTATCATCCTGCAAGTACCGACAGCACTGGTACCGCTGTTAGAGGGCCTAGACGGCATCAATGAGCTTAGGGACATGCAACAACCCTTGCCTGACTTTGACTATCACTGTCCCCTTATGTCTTTGCCCTTGGCATTGAAGACAACATTAACAACGATTCCAACTAGGTCGCGTTATCTGCACGCAGCGCAAAACAAACTGACCGCCTGGGTCAGTAAGCTCGGCCCAAAAACAAAGCCACGTATCGGTTTGGTGTGGAGTGGAAATGCAGCACACAAAAACGACAGTAATCGGAGCCTAGCACTTAACCAGTTACTGACCAGCTTGCCTGAAGGTCTTGATTACATTTCTTTACACAAAGAAATCAGACCTTCAGATCAAGAGATCTTAAATAATCAGGTTGGCATTAGAACGTTCTGCAATGAGTTGAACGACTTTTCGGATACCGCCGCGCTATGCGAATTGATGGACCTCGTCATCAGTGTTGACACCAGCGTTGCGCACCTAGCCAGCGCCCTCGGCAAAGACACCTGGGTGCTGCTACCTCATGCGCCCGACTGGCGTTGGCTCTTAGACCGGCAAGACAGCCCTTGGTACCCATCGGTGCGCTTATATCGACAAGATGAACAAAGGACGTGGGACAACGTAATGGGCAGCATCGCAACAGACTTGACCAACCGCTTTGCGTTGTTGCGTTTCGATTCAACCTCACCAACGACATAGATCACTGTCCAGATGCCTCGTTCACCCAACATTCCAAAACGCAATTTGCCTGCTAGCACACAAAATCGTGCCGCTTTACCGCACGCACAGGCGCTCGCTTTGGTGCAACAAGGATTGGCCGCGCATCAACAAGCAAAATTTGAAGAGGCACAATCGTTTTATGAGCGCGCCTTGAAAGTACAAAGTGATAATTTTGACTCCCTGCAGCTCTTGGGAGTTTTATTCGCACAGACTAGGCGGTACGAACAGGCGGTTGATACTTTATCTAAAGCAATCAAAATTAATCCTCGCCACGCACCTTGCTATAACAACCGCGGTGTTTCCCTAAAAGAACTTAATCGCCTAGACGAAGCACTCGCTAGCTTCGAGCAAGCGATCTCTGTCAAACCTGATGATATTGATGCCCACTACAACCGAGGTTGCACCTTACAAGAATTGAAGCGCCTCGAGGAAGCGATTACTAGTTTTAATCAAACCCTTACCCTCAGCCCTCAACATGCGAACGCTT
>CAIYCP010000120.1 GCA_903924715.1 uncultured beta proteobacterium | reverse complement strand
CTAGGGTTTGTTGAGGTTCATATTGAGCAAGGCCCTGTCTTATGCGAAGGGGCATTGCCGTTGGGTGTGGTCACTTCGATCAATGCCGGCATCCGAGCAACCTGCAAAACGACGGGTATGGCGGCCCACGCGGGCACGACGCCGATGTTGATGCGACAAGACGCCATGCTTGCTGCCGCTGAAATCAGCTTGATGGCTGAACAACGCGCGCGTGCTGATACGGATTCGGTTGCAACAGTCGGTCAGTTTCAGGTGCCGGGCGGATCTATTAACGTGATACCCGGTGAATGTGCGTTTACGTTAGATATGCGTGCCCCCACCGATGCACAACGCGATGCCTTGGTCAGCGATATCGTGAAGCAAGCGCAAAGCATCGCCGAGCGGCGTCAGGTTAAGTTTGAATACACCGAGGTGATGCGTGCGGCAGCTGCGCCCTCAGATCCCGCTTGGCAAACGCGCTGGGAGCGTGCCGTCACCGCGATTGGCCAACCCGTTTTTTTACTTAATAGCGGGGCCGGTCACGATGCCATGAAATTGCACACCATCATGCCGCAGGCCATGTTGTTTGTGCGTGGTGGTAATCGCGGCATTAGTCATAATCCACTTGAAATCATCACAGCCGCAGATGCAGATCTTACGGTACAAGCGTTTGTTGCCTTGCTCGATGATTTAGTGGCACATCCTTAAGCGTACGTATAAATTTTTTGAATAGAATGATTTTCTGATGAATACTTCTGCCTACCTTCGTCTTGATCAATGGATCGACGCACACTTTGATGAACAGGTGTCTTTCTTACAGTCGGTGCTTTCTGTGCCAACGGACACGCCGCCTGGTAATAACACCCCGCACGCTCTACACACGGCACAGCTGCTTAAAAAATATGACATGCAAGCCGAAGCACATGCCGTGCCTGAAGAGGTTGTACATGCTGCGGGGCTTGAATCGATTACGAATCTCATTGTCAAACGTCAGTACGGGCAGGGCGGTCGTGTGCTTGCGCTCAATGCGCATGGCGATGTTGTACCGCCCGGAGACGGCTGGACTTACCCGCCCTACGCGGGTGAAGTGCATGACGGCAAAATCTACGGACGTGCAGCCGCAGTGAGTAAGTGCGATTTTTCAACGTACGTATTTGCAGTGCGGGCGCTTGAGTCCTTAGGTGTGCCGCTAAAAGGGCGCATTGAGTTGCAATTTACCTATGACGAAGAATTTGGCGGCGAACTTGGCCCTGGTTGGTTGCTAAAAAATAAACTCACCCAACCCGACCTGGCGATTGCTGCAGGCTTTAGTTATCAAATCATTACAGCCCATAACGGTTGCTTGCAACTTGAAGTCACCGTGAACGGCAAGATGGGCCATGCGGCGGTGCCAACCTCTGGTGTCGATGCGCTGCAAGCTGCTGTCAAAATCATGAACGCCTTGTATGCATTAAATGATACCTACAAGTCGATCACTAGCAAGGTGCCAGGCATCAATCACCCTTATTTGAATATCGGTTTAATCAACGGTGGCACCAACACCAACGTCATCCCCGGTAAAGTAGTGCTTAAACTTGATCGCCGAATGATCCCTGAAGAAGATCCTGCCCAAGTTGAGCAAAGTCTTCGCGACACCATTGAAAAGACGTGGCAAGCCTTGCCGGGCATCAGCGTCCAAACCCGTAGGATCTTACTGGCACGTGCACTGAAGCCTTTAGCTGGTAGCGATGCTTTGGTCGGCGCTTTGCAGACACATGCCAAAACAATTTTTAATGAAGATGTGCCCGCCTGCGGCACGCCTTTATATGCGGATGCACGCTTGTACTGCGAAGCGGGTGTGCCGGTTGTGTTGTATGGCGCTGGGCCACGAACTGTTGAAGAAAGTCGGGCTAAACAACCCGATGAGCGCTTAGAGCTTGAAGATCTGAGGCGTGCAACCAAAGTGATTGCACGAACCTGTTTAGATCTGATGACTTAGTCTGGCTTAATGTTTTTTTCCCGAATCAAGCGTGCCCATTTTTCTGAATCTTTCTTAAGCAAAGCACCAAGCTCTTGAGGCGTTGAACTTGCAGGCAACGTGCCTGCCGCTAACAGACGTTGTTTGACGGACTCGGTTTCAATCGTACGTTTGACGGCCGCATTGACACGATTAATGATGTCGGCGGGCGTGTCTTTGGTGGTAAACATCGCATACCAGTTGTCTGAATCAACGCCCTCGATGCCGATTTCTTTAAACGTTTGCACATCTGGAAACAACGGATGACGCGTTTCAGCAGCCATGGCAATCGGTTTAAGTTTGCCAGCGCGAATATTGCTGATTAAACCAGGTACGTCACCAAAAAATGCATCGACGTGTCCAGCGATCACGTCTGTCACCGCAGGTGCTGCGCCCTTATACGGCACATCCACGAAATTTACCTTGGTCGAAGCGGCTAACAAGGAGGCGGCTAAGTGAGGCACACTTCCCATGCCTGTGTTGGCCATGGTCGTACGCGTTTTCATCGCATTTTCGATAAAATCTTTTGGTCCAGTAGCCGGGTGCTTGGGGTTGACGACCAACATCTCATCGTTACGTGCGACTAACGATACCGGTGCCAAATCTTTTTGTGGATCGTAGGGCAACTTTGGGTACAGGCTAGGATTAATCGCCACAGCGCCCGTGCTACTAAACCAAAAGACCGTGCCATCGGGTGGCGACTTGATCACATACTCGGCCGCGATAATGCCATTGGCGCCTGGTTTGTTTTCAACGATCACTGTTTGGCCAAGTTCTTTGCCCAAGGTTTCGCTAATATTGCGCGCCACAAAATCATTGGGCCCGCCCGGCGGAAACGCAACAATCAAACGCACCGATGCTGTTTGCGCAAGACTACAGGTGGTAACGCCGCAAAAGGCAATGGCCGCCAAAGCGCGTAGCCATGATGGCATAGACAAGGCCTGCGTGCGCGGTGCAGTTGAAGATTTGAGTGTCATGTTGTGATCCTTGAGTACGTGTATGCGATCCGCCTGCTTAGGCCGGTTTGTTTTAACTGCAACGTGCTGACATGCCACCATCGACCAAAATTTCTGTGCCAGTAACAAAACGTGATTCGTCTGACGCCAAATATACCGCTGCATTGGCCGTATCGCGACCGTCACCCATAAACGGCAAGGGGATGCGCGACTGGCGTTGCTCTAATAGCTTACTGACATCACCGCCTGCACGTTGCCCCGCTAACCGAAACTCAACCATCGGCGTGTGCAACTGACCCGGAATAATCGTATTGACCCGAATCCCTTGTTTGGCGTACTGCATCGCTACCACGCGTGATAGCTGAATCACACCCGCCTTGGTGGCGGCATAGGCAACTTGTGCAGAGCCAGTCCAGCGAATGCCTGAGGTTGACGCAATGTTAATGATGCCGCCTGCGCCTTGCGCTTGCATAATCGGCAGCACATGCTTGCAGGTTAAAAATACACTTTTCAGATTGCTATCAACTTGCGAATCCCACACTTCTTCAGACATTTCAACCGGGCCGCCGGCGGCCGAACCACCCACGTTGTTCACCAGGATATCAATGCGCCCAAAGCGTTTGACACAGGCGTTTACGGCCTCAAGGATGCTGTCAGTTTTTGTGACGTCGCAAAAGCTGGTTTCAATTTCACTGTGGGCGGCTTTTACGTTTGCAATGGTCTCAGTCATGCGCGCGACCTCTCGATCTACGCCATAAATCTTTGCGCCTTCTTCAGCAAAGCGCGTGGCAATCGCCCGGCCATTGCCCCAGCCTGGGCCCACCGAACCTGCGCCCATGATGAGCGCGATTTTTCCTTCAAGACGTTTTGACATGTTTTGATCCTTAAGCTGAAAAGCGATACAAGCGTTGTGGGTTATCGACCATCAGCTGATGCAAGACATCAGGTTTTGGCGCAATTGCGGCAAGTGAACTGACTAGCACTCCGTCATCGG
>CAIYCP010000119.1 GCA_903924715.1 uncultured beta proteobacterium | reverse complement strand
GATTTCGCCAGGCGTTGAACCAAAGCTGCGCAAGATGGCAATATCGGACTGTTTGTCTTTAACGGCCATCACAAGCGAAGACAAAAGATTGAACGCGGCAACCGCCACAATCAAAGCCAAAATCAAAAACATCATGCGTTTTTCTGTTTGCACTGCGGCAAACCAAGTGCGGTTATTACGAGACCAATCTGCCACCGCAACCGTGGCCGGCAAGAACCGGGCCAATTCTTGCGCGATTTCAGGGGCGCGATACATGTCATTGACGCGTAAGCGCACACCCGCCAGCGCGCTGTCACGAAATAGTTTGGCCGCATCGCTCACATCCACGAAGGCTAAAGACGAGTCGTATTCGTAGTGACCCGAGCGAAACGTGCCCACCAAGGTGAACTGTCGCATCCGTGGCGAAAAACCGGCCGGGCTGATGTTGGCAGCGGGTGCCAACATCATGATCGTCTGCCCAACACGCACATTTAAAACATCTGCAAGGTCTTGCCCCAGTACGATGCCAAATTCGCCCGCTTTTAAATCGGTCAGCCGGCCGCGTACCATTTGACTGCCCACCGCAGACACGTCCTTTTCAGCCACAGGATCAATGCCGCGCACCTGTACGCCGCGTAACTCTTGCCCACGCATGATCATGCCTTGCGCCGACACAAAAGGTGCGCCCGCCAACACTGCCGGTGATTTTTTGGCCAATGCGATCAGTTCTGCGGCTTGGGTTAGCGTGCGTTCAGCATCTGTACCCGGCGCATAGATTTCAATGTGCGGCAGCACCGACAGCATGCGATCGCGCACGTCTTTTTGAAACCCGTTCATGACCGACAAGACCACGATCAAAGCGGCCACACCCAAAGCAATGCCTGCCATTGAGGTCGCCGCCACAAACGAGACAAAGCGATCACGCCGGCCTTTGCGACCACGCAAGCTACTGAGCCCCGCGTAGCGGGCACCGATCCACAATTCGTAAGGTAGTTTGAGCACAACGGCATTATTGCATCAAACGCCCGTTGACCGACGCGTTCGCCCACTACAATGGGCCCATGCATCTCTTGATTCCTGGGGCACTTCCCCCCTCTTCAGTGGCCCAAGAACTGATCCCACAGGTTCAGCAATATTGCCCTGCGCTCGTGCAGCGCCTAAACACCATGAAAGCAAGCACCCAGACGCTGCAGCCTGAACATACCGGCTGCACCGTCTTTGAGGCCGTGCAGCTTTTACAACACGGCTATGCCCCCGTGACCAACACCAATCTAGGCGCCGGTTTAGCCCCGCAATTGGCTGGAATCAAAGCGTCTACTGAAACCGTCTGGCTAGCCGAACTTTGTGCGATTTCAGTCGGCCGCGAGGGCGCAAGCTTTGCGCATCCCTCGTCTTTCACGATAACGGCTGCCGAGTCAGACGCGTTATTTGATGCCATCGCTGAACTTTGGGCCAACAGCACGATTTCGGTGCTCCCCCTCAATGCCCGACAATGGCGCGTTTGGCTCAAGCCCGGGGTGTCGACGCGCTCGATCACACCTGCGGCGATCGCAGAAATGCATCTGGCAGACTGGTGGCCGCAAGAAGACAGCCTGCGCGACTGGCGGCGACTGATCAATGAAATTCAAATGGTGTGGCACGAGCATCCCGTCAATCTCGCCCGCGCTGAACGGGGCGAAGTGCCGATCAACAGCCTCTGGCTCTTTGGTGGGGCCCCAGGCTGGAGCCCTTCGGTGAATGCAACCACCCAGACAACCGCTGTGTACGAAGGTCTGCATACCCCTTACTTGCAGGGTGACTGGGCAGGTTGGATCGCCGCACTCCCGGCATTATCCGAGCATCTGTCCGCGCTGAACCCAGCCACAGCGCTCACACTGACGGGGCAACAACGCAGCGTGACGCTCACCCCTGCACAAAGGCGTTGGTGGCAAACGCTGTGGCCCGCACGCTCACAAAAATGGAATCTCTGGTGGAATCTCCAAAATTAACGATTAGGCGAGTCGATCTTGCCACCACGCAGCGGCTTGAGGGCTCTGGGGTGCATCCCCTGTTGGCCCGGTTGTGGGCCGCACGGGGGATTGCGCAACAGCAAGAAGTACAGCTTGAGTGGCCCGCGATGTTGGCACCCACCTCGTTGACCCATGCAGCGCATGCTGCAAAACTATTAGCCGATGCAATCTCTGCCAATAAACGAATGCTCATTGTGGCCGACTACGACTGCGATGGCGCGACTGCATGCGCGGTTGGCATCCGTGCCCTGCGCGCCATGGGGGCTGACGTTGACTTTTTGGTACCAAACCGCTTTGAAACAGGCTATGGCTTATCGCCCGCCGTCGTTGATCTTGCCCTCACGCACCATGCCGGCAAACCTGATTTACTGATTACGGTTGACAATGGGATCGCCAGCGTTGAAGGCGTGGCTGCGGCTAATGCACAAGGCATCGGGGTCATCGTGACCGACCACCACTTGCCCGGTTCTGCCCTACCCGCCGCACTGGCCATCGTGAACCCCAATCAAGAAGGTTGCGGCTTTGCTTCAAAAAACCTCGCAGGGGTTGGTGTTATTTTTTACCTCATGCTCGCGCTGCGCGCTGAGCTACGCGCGCGCGGCGTCTATCCAGACAATGGCGGGCCACGTTTAGATGCACTAGCCGATCTCGTAGCCTTGGGCACGGTCGCCGATGTCGTTAAACTTGATCCAAACAATCGTTTGTTGGTCACGCGCGGCCTAGACCGCATGCGGCGCGGGCTCATGCAACCCGGCATTCGTGCCTTGTTTGCGGTGGCCGCACGCGATCCAAATTCTGCAAGCGGTTTCGATTTAGGTTTTGCGCTGGGGCCGCGCATTAATGCAGCCGGTCGACTCGCAGATATGGGCTTAGGCATTCGGTGCCTGATCACCGATGACGATATGCAAGCCCTGACGCTTGCCCGTGAACTCGACACCATTAATCGCGAACGCCGTCAGATCGAAGGCGTCATGAAAGAGCAGGCGCTCAGCGCAACCGAGCAAATCGAAGGCACTGAAATCGGCGCCTCAGTCTGCGTGTTTCATCCTAGCTGGCACCAAGGCGTTGTCGGCTTAGTGGCCTCACGTCTGAAAGAAAAATTCTTTCGGCCAACCCTTGCTTTCGCCCCGTCTGGTGATGATGAGCTGCGCGGTTCAGGCCGTTCGATACCCGATGTGCACTTGCGCGATGCGCTGGATCTGGTG
>CAIYCP010000118.1 GCA_903924715.1 uncultured beta proteobacterium | reverse complement strand
CCGACCGCTGTGTCGCCGCAGTCTTTGTGCCACGTAAAGCTAGCAAAACCTTGCGAGCGGGTGTTGCCTGGCTCAATCTTGCAAGCGGTGAATTCAAGTTATCAGAGTGTGCACCTGAAGCACTTGACTCTGAACTACATCGCATCGATCCAGCTGAAATCATCATCGCCGATGACGCTCAACTTGATCTGACGCTGCATTGCGCGGCCACCAAGATCCCGTCCTGGCACTTCGAGGCTGAACAAGCGCATGCGCATTTGCAGGCGCACTTTAAAACTGAATCGCTTGCTGGTTTCGATGTTGACGACCTACCCACCGCCTTGTGCGCGGCGGGTGCGCTGCTTCGCTATGCCGGGCGCACACAATCGCACGCACTGTCACACGTCCAGACCTTGGTCGCAGATCGGGCCAGTCAATATGTGCTCATGGATCCGGCCACACGACGCAATCTTGAACTCACGCGCACTTTGTCTGGCGAAGAGGCGCCAACGCTATTTTCGATTCTTGATACGTGTTGCACACCCATGGGAAGCCGCCTCTTGCGTCGCTGGTTGCATCATCCCTTGCGCGACAACGCACCTGTGCTTGACAGGCAACAGGCCATCGCGAGTCTCATGGGCGCAAGCGACCAGCGCAGTGAATTGTTGCATGCGACACCGCTCTTACAGTCGCTGCGGACTGAACTCAATAAATTGCCCGACCTTGAACGCATTGCCACACGCATTGCCTTGCTCTCGGTGCGACCACGCGAGCTCGCCAGTCTGCGTGATGCGCTGGCTGCCCTACCGACCTTACAACAACAGGTGCTTTCAGCAAGCAGCACGTCGCGCTTAGGTGCCATTGCGCGCGCCCTGACACCGCCTGAGGGCATGCAAGCCTTGCTACAGCAAGCCGTCGCGTTAGAACCCGCAGCCTTAGCGCGCGACGGCGGCGTCATCGCAACCGGTTTTGACGCAGAGCTTGATGAACTGCGCGCGATTTCAACCGACAATGGTGCGTTTTTACTCGAGCTCGAGGCACGCGAACGCGCACGCACCGGAATCAGCACACTGCGCGTCGAGTTCAATCGTGTACATGGCTTTTTTATTGAGGTGAGCCGCGCTCAGTCTGAGAAAGTACCCGAAGACTATCGCCGACGCCAAACGCTTAAAAATGCTGAGCGCTACATCACACCAGAGCTCAAGTCGTGGGAAGACAAAGTCTTATCCGCACAAGACCGTTCACTTGCTCGTGAAAAATGGTTGTTCGACCAATTGCTCGAGCAACTAACCCCGATGGTCAATGCCTTGGCCCTTTGCGCGACGGCCTGTTCTGAATTGGATGCGCTGGTGTCTTTAGCGCATCACGCGCAGCATCACCAGTGGGTTGCACCCGTGCTGTTAGAGCATTCGGCGATCGAGATCACCGCAGGCCGTCACCCCGTCGTTGAACGCGCGATCGAACGCTTTACCCCGAACAGTTGTTCGCTGAACGCACACCGTGCGTTGCTCGTGATTACCGGCCCCAACATGGGCGGGAAATCCACCTATATGCGTCAGGTTGCACTCATTGCTTTATTAGCGCGTATCGGAAGTTTTGTCCCCGCAACCAGCGCTTCAATCGGCCCTTTGGATCGGATCTTCACCCGAATCGGTGCGGCCGATGATCTAGCGGGCGGACGCTCTACGTTCATGATGGAAATGATTGAAGCCGCCGCGATTTTGGCCTCGAGTTCAGCGCAAAGTCTTGTACTGATGGATGAGATCGGTCGCGGAACGTCGACGTATGACGGCTTAGCACTCGCGTGGTCCATTGCACAACGTCTGGTCACGCATAATCGTGCGCTGACCTTGTTTGCCACGCACTATTTTGAAATCACTCGTATGCCTAACGAGCAGGCGAACACTGCCAACGTACATCTTGCTGCAGCCGAATCTCCCTCGGGTATTGTGTTTTTGCACGAAGTAAAAGATGGGCCTGCGAGTCGCAGCTACGGGATCCAAGTGGCACAGCGTGCGGGCATTCCACAAGCAGTGATTCGTCACGCCACACGCGAACTTGAACGGTTAGAGTCTCAAGGGGCACCCACTCCGCAATTAGGTTTGTTTGGCGAAGTCGTAAATGCTGAAGCCGAAATGCAGGCGACGGCTGACTTGAAAGAAGCGCAAGAAGCCTTGCAGCAAGCCTTGGCAGCACTCGATCCAGATACCCTAAGCCCACGCGAAGCACTTGACGCGTTGTATCAACTTAAAAAGCTGCAACCTTGAATCCAAACAAACCACTCACACTACTGGGCGGTTTGACGCCCAATCAGTTCATGAAAACGTATTGGCAACGTAAGCCGTTGTTGGTGCGCCAGGCGTTTACAAACTTTAAACCACCGGTCTCTGCGGCCAAGCTTAAAAAAATGGGTCGCCAGGATGAAGTTGAGTCTCGACTTGTTTGGCGCAAGCGCGGTCAATGGCAGATGGATCGCGGGCCCTTTACGCGCTTACCCAAGGCATTAGCGTCAGATTGGTCATTGTTGGTGCAAAGCGTTGACATGCATGACGATGCAGCCTGCGCCTTGATGAATCAGTTTCGTTTTGTGCCGGATGCGCGGCTAGATGACTTAATGATCAGTCTGGCTACCAAAGGCGGCGGAGTGGGCCCACACTTTGATAGTTACGACGTATTTCTATTGCAAGGCCAAGGACGACGGCGCTGGCAGATCAGTCAACAGAGTGATCTGACCTTGATTTCTGGGCTGTCCCTGAAGATTTTGAAACACTTCCTACCAGAACAAGAATTTATTCTTGACCCGGGTGACATGCTGTATCTGCCCCCTCAAGCCGCACACGACGGTGTTGCGCTAGATAACGATTGCATGACGATTTCAATCGGCTTTCGGGCACCCGATCAGGCTGCACTGGCGCGCGGCATGCTCGAGGCCGCCGCCGATCAAATCGTTGCGCGTGCGGGGCTTGCAAGCGGCCCCTATGGCGAACCTCCTCTGCCAGGCCCAACGCTAAACGCCCTGTACCGCGATGCGGGCCAAGCCGCCACCAAGCAGCCCGCACAAATCCCTGAGGGCCTCATTGACGCCGCAGTACGGTCTGTTTCAAAGATTCAATTTAACGCAACGCTTGCCGAGCGCTTTTTAGGCTGCTGGCTGACTGAACCTAATCAGGCTGCAGTGTTTGATGAGGACGAAAGTGATGAGACCGATGATCAACACGATGACGCAGCACCTTATACCCATTGGGCACTTGATCGTCGCACCCGCATGCTTTATCGCGGCAAACAATTATTTATTAACGGTGAAGTCGCACCGGTTCACGCTGAGCCCGGCCTAAAGCGCTTGGCCGATGCCCGCGAGTTGGCCGGAACAAATCCCGCAGCACAAAAACTGACGCCTGAAGCGGTTGAAGCTTTAAAAGATTGGCTCGAGGCGGGCTGGCTTCATTTGATCCGCAAATGAATCCAACCGTCGCTCTACTTCAACTCGTCTTTAAACACCCCGCCTTCTCAATAAATTTAATCACTTCATCCAGGCCTTCGCCCGTCTTTAAGTTGGTCATGACCCAGGGGCGGTCTGCGCGCATGCGGGCGGTGTCGTGGCGCATGATGTCAAGGTTGGCACCGACGTAAGGCGCAAGATCAATTTTGTTGATCACTAACAAGTCGCTGCGGGTGATGCCAGGGCCGCCTTTGCGGGGGATTTTTTCGCCACCGGCTACGTCAATCACATAAATGGTGAGGTCAGACAAATCAGGGCTAAAGGTTGCGGCTAAATTGTCGCCGCCCGATTCAATAAAAATTAAATCCAGATCTGGAAAGCGTTTTTGCATACGATCGATCGCTTCAAGATTGATCGACGCATCTTCACGAATCGCCGTGTGCGGGCAACCGCCCGTTTCAACACCCATGATGCGATCTGCAGTGAGCGCTTCAGCGGCAACCAGCAAGCGCTCGTCTTCTTTGGTGTAGATATCATTGGTGACAACAGCAAGTTTATATTGATCGCGCATGCGCTTGCATAACACTTCAACCAGCGTCGTCTTGCCTG
>CAIYCP010000117.1 GCA_903924715.1 uncultured beta proteobacterium | reverse complement strand
GGTGCCTTGTTTTTCGGCAGAAGAATATAGAAATTGGCTGATGAGGCTTTCGAGCACAATCGCGCTTTGCGTGAATTGTATGTTTGCACCCGAGGCAAGATTAGCTTCGTCGCCGCCGGCCTCAAGCCCCACATATTGTTCGCCCAGTAATCCCGAAGTTAGAATCTTTGCGGAAGAGTCTTTCGGAAAAACGTAGTTTTTTTCGATCTGAAACGTCACCACTGCCTGAAACGTTTTTTCATCAAGCGAGATACTGGCGACGCGCCCAACGACCACCCCGGCACTTTTAATGGGCGCCCGCACTTTGAGCCCACCAATGTTGTCGAACTTGGCCGTCAGGCCGTAGGTCGGTGCAAACGAGAAACTGCTCAGGTTTCCAGCGCGCAGCGCTAGAAAGGCGAGTGCAATACCGCCTAATAAGACAAAGAGCCCAACCCACCAATCTGTTTTTTCATTCGACATTTTTAACCCTTCAAGTACTGAACATCAGTGCAGTCAGCAGAAAATCAAGCCCCAAGACCGCAAGGGAACCTGTCACGACGGTACGTGTGGTGGCGCGAGCAACGCCTTCGGGCGTTGGGCGGGCCTGCCACCCCTCGTACAGCGCGATCAACGTCACTGCGATACCGAAGATGATACTTTTGATCGCCCCGTTTAAAACGTCTTTATAAACATCAACCCCGTTTTGCATTTGCGACCAAAAAGCACCGGTGTCGATGCCGATTAGTAAGACGCCGACGACCCAGCCCCCAATAATACCGACCATTGAGAACACGGCTGCCAAGATGGGCATCGCGATGACCCCACCCCAAAAGCGCGGCACAAAGACGCGTCGAATCGGGTCGACAGCCATGACTTCCATTGCGGCCAATTGTTCTCCCGCTTTCATCAAGCCAATTTCAGCGGTCAGAGAGGTTCCGGCTCGGCCCGCAAAGAGCAGCGCAGTGATGACTGGGCCGAGCTCGCGGGTCAGTGATAGTGCCACAAGTAAACCGAGCGCCTCTTCAGAGCCATAGCGGTTCAAGGTGTAATACCCTTGTAATCCTAAAACAAAACCAACAAACAGACCCGAGACAATGATGATGAGCAAGGAAAAATTGCCAATGAAGTGCACTTGTTGAGACACTAGGCGCGGGCGCTGCAGGACAATGCCACTACGCTGTAAAAGCATCAAAAAGAACCGAGTGAAACGTCCGAGCCCAGTCAGACGCATTCGTACGTTTTGGCCAAGACGGGTCAACGCATTTGGGGACGCCATCACTGTATTCCTGTGCGGGCAAGCCAGGCCTCAAAGGCCGGCGTGACGGGGTAGTCAAACGCGACAGGGCCATCGGCGTCACCACGCAAAAACTGTTGCACATAGGGGTCGGGTGAGGCACCGAGGGTGGCCGGCGTGCCCTGGGCTTTGAGTTCGCCCTGGCCCACCAAATACACTTCATCTGCGATGGCAAAGGATTCGGCAATATCGTGGGTAATCACCACCGAGGCGCAGCCCAGACGATCTGAGAGGCTTCGGATCAGCCGTGCGGTCACGCCTAGCGAAATCGGATCAAGGCCGGCAAACGGCTCATCGTAGAGCACGAGTTCTGGCTCAAGCACGACTGCGCGCGCGAGCGCTACACGACGCGCCATACCGCCAGAAATCTCAGCGACCTTCAGATGTGCAGCCGCACGCAGGCCGACGGCAGCGAGCTTTTCGAGGACGCGCTGGCCGAGTTGTTTGGTAGACAGTTTTAGATGCTCTCGCAGAGGAAAGGCGACGTTTTCAAACACATTGAGATCTGTAAACAACGCGCCTTGTTGAAATAAAACACCCATGCGCTGCCTGAGAGATTGCAACCCTGACTGATCCGTGTGGGACAAGTTTTGCCCAAATAGTGTGACGGTTCCGTGGCGTGCCATCAGTTGACCGGTGGCCGCACGCAGTAACGTGGTCTTGCCCGAACCTGAGCCTCCCATCATTGCGACAACTTGGCCCGGTAAAACCGTAAGCGAAATATTACGCAAGACTGTGAAGTCGCCGTAGCCGAGCGACACATCGTCTAGATGTAGCACCGGTTGGTTTGAGTTCAGAGGGGGCTTGCGCATGTTGAACCAAAAGGGTCAGAGCGGATTCGACGATTCAGACCGCACAGCACCGTCGGACCGTTGAGCTCAGGCGCTTGATTGTAACGCCCCCAAACAATAATTTACTGAGATTCGATATTGGCGGATTTGATGACTCTGGCCCACTTGGCGGTTTCGGCGCGGATGAATTTGGCAAAGTCCTCGGGCGTGCCGCCACCTGGCTGGCTACCGGTATCCGAGATTTGCTTGAGCACATCCGGGTCAAGCAGGATTTCATTCAGGGTAGCGTTGAGTTTGGCGATAATCGCAGCGGGGGTGCCGGCCGGCGCGATAATGCCTTGCCAGTTGTAGGACTCAAAGTCGGTGATGCCAAGCTCGGCCATGGTGGGCACGTCGGGCAACAGCGCCAGCCGTTTGGTTGACGTGACTGCGATGGGGCGAATTTTGCCACCCTTGATGGCGGGAAGCGCCGCATAGCCCATCTCAAACATCATGCTCAAATGACCCGCCATGAGATCCGTTGAAGCGGGGGCGCCGCCTTTATAGG
>CAIYCP010000116.1 GCA_903924715.1 uncultured beta proteobacterium | reverse complement strand
CAACCCTTGTCTGCTGCAGAAGCAGCTGAGTACTTGGGGATATCTTTGCCAACTTTGCATCGCTATGTTCAAGCGGAAAAATTGCTACCTAGTCACATCGTTGGTCGCAAGCAAATGTTCTCGGTAAATGATCTGAGGGCACACAAACATAATCGCGATTGATCTCAATAATGGTCCAGAGCCAGCCTTGAAACTCGTTTTTCTTTTGAAACGCTAAGATTGAACTTGGTTTAGGAATGTCTTTCCCCGCATCAATAGCATCTTTAATCCACAGTTCAATAGATTCTTTCGCGTTATCGATCGCTTCGTCGATTCCGCTGTCAGCAGCCGAGAAGCATCCTGGTAGATCGGGCACAACGACTCCCCACGCAGTGTGGGCGTTGCCTGGTTCAATGGCGATTGGATATCTTAAGTGAGTTTGATCCATTCTGGAGTTGATAGTTTCAATTTGATCGAGCACGGCGATTGAGTAGTGATGAGCCTCATAAGCCTGAATAAGGTCCACTAAGATGTCTAACCGGTCGCCCTCAGGGGTGCCTAACTCTGAGTTGGTATCTATTAGCCTAGAGATTTCTTTGAGCGCAGTTTGATAGGATTGCTCGTCTTGAATGGGGTGGATATTGATGGTTGCTCCTACTTACAGTTCAGCTTCACTGCGATATTGCCTCTGTCTTCGCGAAAGTCGTAATTGTAGTTTTAGATCAGATCCAAAATACACGCTTGACGGGACTATTTTTTGTATCAAATTGTTTCGCGTTGACCACGGTTACAGTACGGCGGCATTACATAGCCAACTGATGCGTCGCCGCCCATCCGCTTTACCTTAATCGTTAATTTTCAAGTTCAACCAATAGCGTTACAAGTTCAACAATTGCGGTTGAGGGCATAGTGTCATCGAATGTACTGCTAAGTGTATTCAAGTTTTTAGCTCGCTGGGTAGCGGGGTTTAGGCATTGCTTGGTGGCAGCAAAACTTTGACCTGCGCCTTTCGAGTAACTTGGCATGTGTTGTTTGAGTCGACGCAGAATCTCGTCGCGGTGCAGTAGATGGTGAACATCTTCGAAGTGTAGTAACAACCAAAGTTCAAAGCAGGGCACCGAGGCAATGGCTCTGAAAGAAACGTGTTGATTGGCATCATTACGTAGCTTTCGGTCGAGCGATTCAGAAATTTTGAGAGCGTCAAAGTAAGATTGGTGATCATCACGATCAAAAACAGCAAATATTTTTTCAAAGCCTTTTGCGCGAATACGCTTGTGAACGTCTCCTCTTTCAAACAGTTGTTGTGCATAACGCACGACTTGAATCGGTTCGGTGCCGAGTGCGCATGGGTGTACTTCAACGTTTGCTGTGCGTAGACGGTACGTATTTTTTATCTCTTTGAAATAAAGCGGTTTGGTCTTACTGCCTTCAGACACAATCAATACTCGATCATAGCTAGCGCGTTGATTATGCTTTCGCGCCAGATGTGCGCGTTGTCGGATTTTGGGTGAATTATCACGTGCCATCTATGTTATTTCTCGATCTCGCTAAAAAACGGCAGCGCGCCGTAACGTCCCATCAGATAACCACGCTCAAGCGCTTCATTTTTGCGTGGGCTGAAATCTGAAAGTGGATAAAGTTTTGAGGCTTGATCGCGATCTTTTTCAATAAACCATATTTGATCGCGACGAAATAATTCTGGATCAAGCAACGACGTGTCGTGAGTTGTAAAAATCAATTGAGCCCCGTTTGTGTTGTCACTAGGGCTGTGAAAAAGCTCTACCAGCCGGCGTACTAAGAGCGGGTGTAGGCTGCTGTCGAGTTCGTCGACGACTAGCGTTGTGCCTCTTGCGAGAATGTCTAGCACTGGCCCACTTAGAAAAAGCAGATTACGGGTGCCCATTGATTCATCGCCCAAGCTAAATACTGCCTTGCCTTGATCGGTGGCGTGATGAAATAGCAATTCGCTGATTTCTTGTTCTTCGTTGTGAACTTCAGTTTTTCCGGCGGCAATATCAACGTGCACAGCTTTGCCAGACACCTTGCGCGTGACCACTTCGATGTCAGAAATGCTGATGTCGGCCGAAGTTAAGAAATCGCAAATCGCCCGCTTGCCTACGGGATTGCGAAGCATCTCGACCGCCATGTGTTGGCCTAGCGGCGTGATCTCGTTAAAGACGGTCAACTGATTCACGAACCACGCAAACACAGGGCTTAATTGCTCGCTATTCAGTTGTACCGCCATCGATAAGAACAATGCGTTCGGGCGTGTTGCGCCTTCCCAAACGGTTTTGGGCCCCTTTAAGCCGGTGCCAAAGTCGTACACATCTTTGCCGCTTGCCTGATCGTAGTGGCGTTCGAACCATTGCTGCGGCTTAAACGCCTTATAGACCAGTAGATACTCTTTGGTGATTCGCTGGGCAGTGAGTTCAAACCCGTATTGATGGCGAACCCCGTCTAGGACAAACGTCACTTCAAACTCTGTGGGCTGAGCAATCGCAGTAGCGCCAAAGCGAAAAGGTTGCAGGTTAAAGACCTGACCTGGCTGCATGACCGAGGCAGACTCGAGCACAACCGCGCGCATGTACTGCAAGGCCTTAAGTAGGTTAGATTTTCCGCCCGCGTTGGGCCCGTAGATGGCCGCACTGCGCAGCAACAGCGGTGCCGCCTTGATACCGGAGGGTAGGGTGTTGAGCTCTTGCAAAGACTTATCTTTGGTGGCCACGAGGCTTAGAGTTTGCTCGTTTCGCAAAGAACGAAAGTTTTTGACTTTGAATTCTATTAACATATAGTTAATTTAAATTATCAAATAAAGCTATATTATGAACTTTTTATTCAAAAAATCAATTTATTTTTATATTTTGTCTTAATTTAGCATATGCCTCTTTAGGTCCTGCATCCCCACTCACCAACGGCAAGCTCGCATGCGCTTCGACCCTAAATCTTTGACCTAGCGGTTAACCGCCAAGCGGTTCGCTGCGAGTGAGGGCTAAATTCCTGCTTACTAGAGTGGGCACACATCCTACTCAGCGCGCTTCAAATCAAACGAGTTTTGCAGGTTCAACCAAAACTGTGCTGTCGTATTGAAATAGCTAGCAAGCCGTGAGGCAATATCAGACGTTACAGCCGTTTGTTCGCGAACGATATCGTGAATTTGTAGGGGTGATATGTCTAACGCCATCGAAAGAGTGTTGGCGGATAGGCCGAGCGGAACAAGAAATTCTTCTCGCAAGATTTCACCAGGATGAATCGGACGCATTTTGTTCGTGATGATTTGTATCTGCCTTTCAGTGATAGTCGATGATTTCGACTTGGTCTGGGCTTGAATGAGTTGTGCAAGAGTAGAACTCAATTTTAGTATTTGAATGATCTAAAACTGGTCGTGCACAAAAACTATTTTTTGTATCAAATAGTAAATCTGTATCATGGCGCTCTTAATTTCAATGACCTTGGAGTCACGTCATGATTCAATACCTCAAACCTAGACCACCTCCTATGAATCCGAAGCAAAAATGAAAATGTTTAAAGTCGGTATCGCTCCACAAGAAGAAATTCGTGAACGAATGTTGGCGATTGCTAAAGGTGAATTCAAACCTAAGCCATCAGACCCTAGGATTTGGTTCACCTCAAGGCGTTCATTATCCAAAGTTTTAAGCGATGAGAATCGCGCGCTATTAGATGTGATTCGCACAGCGCACCTCTGAATCAATTAGCACCCTAACGAATATGTTTTTACTGGAATGAACAACATGCCGACCACGTTGCGATTATCGATTATCACTAATAAGGCTTGGTATGGCACGTGAGGTACCCCTCTCGCACCCCGGCATTATTTTGCTTGAAGATTGGCTCAAACCCTTGGGCTTGAGTCAGGCCGCTTTAGCACGCGCGATCGTGGTGCCGCCTCGAAAAATTAATGACATTGTCAAAGGCTTACGGGGTATTAACGCAGATACCGCCTTACGTTTTGCAGCCTTTTTCGGTACCGACGCACAAAGTTGGATCAACTTACAAACGCATTACGACGTTGAGCTTGCTAGGCAAACAATGGCCAAGGTGCTGTCTCGCATTCAACCTTACAGGTCGCAACAAAGGCGACTGGCCGCTCTTGAACGCATGGCGAGTAATGCTCGTGAATTAGGTTTGGAATATTGAAATGCGTTGATGCCGTTTTAAAAGAAGTCAGATCAAAATGAAAATTATTAAAGTCTGTATTGCTCAATCATTCTCGCATTCATCAACTTGATTAAACTTGATTTTCATCTGTGCCTGAGCAATAATCAACGTCTATGGAAAAAGTGATTGATCGCGAAAAAATTAAAAAAGCGCTGCAGGCTCGTGGGTGGACGCAGAAAGACCTTGCGCGTGAGCTTGATGTGACAGCCCAAGCTGTCACCAATTGGCTTAAGGGCACCGACTTTCCTCGGCCAAATAAGTTATTGAATCTTGCCACAACCTTGAAGTTGGGCTTCGCTGATCTTGTGGTGAGCTCAGTTGAGGGGCAGCCGGTCATTGCTTTTCGTAAGAAGGGCGCAGCCAAGACGACTGATGCTCATATTCTGAAGGCGGTGGCGATGGGCTCGTTGCTAAGGCCCTTAGTACCATTCTTACCGGCATTACCTTCGTTACGGGTACAGATTTCGCAGCCGACGACTCAATATGACATGCTGCAAGCAACCGCGCTTGAAGTGCGTAAACGCCTCGGGCTCGATGGTCAAGCCGTCTTGTCATACGGGCACCTTATTGAGCAATTCGTCACTAACGGTGCCGTAATTGTGCCGGTGTTATGGGGCGAGAAGCAAAATCACAAAAATGCCTTGCATATCTTGCTTCCTCAAGAGCAGGCCACGTTCATTTTTTTGAATCTGGATACGCGACTTGAGGACTTTAAATTTTGGATGGCTCATGAGTTAGCCCATGTTTACACCCCAGACCTTGCTGGATCAGAAGAGGGCGAGGATTTCGCTGATGCCTTAGCGGGCGCTCTGCTTTTTCCTGAGTCAATCGCAGAGGTCGCGTATCCGCATGTGGTCCGGCAGAGCTCTATACAAGGTGAGATTCGGGAATTGCAGCGGCACGCTAAAGCACACAGCATTTCATTGTTCAGCGTGTTCTGCGAGATCAAGCGTTACGCGAAGTCACACAGCCTACCCACACTTCGTTGCAAAGAAGCGGACATCCATGCAGTTCGAAACAGTCAGCGTGGTAAGTTGATTAGCGAAGTTCTTTTTGAGTCAACTCCACCTGAGCCCGCAGCCTACATCGCGGCCGCGCAGACTGTTTTTCGAAGCGTGTTCTTTATCGCAGTCAAAAAGATGATCAAGGAGCAGGGCACTGGTCCTGGCTATCTGCAGCAGATTATGGATATTCCGATGTCAGACGCGGCAACGTTACATCGAGAGCTTAGCCATTAATGCTTGTTATGGATCAATGGCTTGAATTAATTCTCTTTTCTAGTCGCTAAAAATTTGACTGACTTGGCCAGTCTTGCCGATCAGGTGATTTAGCAGCCGGTAGTTCTTGTTTTCATGTCGAAGACGGCCGGCTACGACAGCAGGTGCTACACCAAGTTGATCTGCAAAAGTGACTGCGTCATTCGAAGTCAGCGTGTGACGTACCTTGGCAGTACCCCATGCAGCCTCAGGAATTAGGGCTTCCTGTGCCATGGCATCCGCCTCTTCTTCGATGAGCTCAGAGTTTCCGCGATCTAGGTCGTCAATAAAGACGGGGGTTGCAGGCGTGAGATGCAGAGCCACGTGTGCGACTTCATGCAGCAAAGCGAACCAAAAGTTATCAAGGCGATCGTGTCGTAACGTCAGTGCTACGATAGGTCGGTCGCCGTCGAGCATGGCCGCGCCATCAAGGAATGTGCGTTTGAAGTGCTTTTCTATCACGAGCGTAATCCCATGGCGCGCAAGATATTCTTTGGCGAGCTTGGGCCCCTCAACGAAGGCCGATAGCTTTGCAAGTTCACGCATCCATTCCGGAGTGATGGAGTTGGCTTTGTATTTTTTTGTCGAGTTGACTTCTCTGGCCTTGCGCACGACACACATTCGCCAAGCATGAATAGCCGATTCGTCGGCTTGCCGATCGCCTCGCTGATGCAGAGGTGCGCGCAAAAAGGCTGTGCCCATTTGCTTGGGTCCGAGTTCTCGCATTAATTTCGAGACCAAGTCTTCAGAATAGTCTTTCAGGCGCTGCGCGTTCCCTTCAAAGCTTCCAAAGCACCCCCGCTCGTACATCTCTTTAAGTGGAAATCGCGAAAAATCGATGGTTGGCTCACTCTCGACGGTTGACCTGTCCGTCTCTACATCTTCAATCAGGATGTCTGCGGGAATGTCCATACCCTGATGGAGCCGTCGAATCATTGGTAGTGACAGTGGGCGCTTGCGCGAGAGCACCTCGGAAACCTTCGAAATCGACCCAATGTATTTTGTTAGATCTTTGCGAGTCAAACCCATCTGATCCATGCGAAAAAGGATCGATTCAATAGGGTCAGCCTTTACCGGAGGAACGGTTTTGCGCTCAAAGTCTTGGACGACCAGGGCGAGCAATTCCAGTTCATCTCCATCCTTAGAGCCAGGCTTGGGATCGCGCGACATGAGGTCGGACAGACGACTCATTGCGGCTTGGTAATCCTTTTCGGTCTTAATGATCTTTACGTTCATTGTCATCTCCGTTTTTATTTCTATCGATCGGTGCGGGTGCCTTAAAACTTCTTCTTGCTGTACTCGGCATGTGTCCCGACCCATTGCACGATTACCAGTCCGTACTGGTACCGGACCTGAACAACAAGACGATGCTTGTTCCCTTTGATATTAAATATGACCCGGTTATCGGACAAGAAGTCTGCGCTCGCATACCGCTGCTTGATGTCATGAGACGCACTCCAGTTCTGCCGTTCGACGTCTACCTGCCACGCGTCGAGTTGACCTCGGACGTCGGCATGTTTTTTCTTGTACGCCTCAAGGATCGGCAGGCCCACGATTTTCATTAAGGCGGTAGGTAAGTATATTCAGATCGATATTGTATTTCCCAAAAAGGGAAATGTCAAATGGAATGTAAAAATTAAATGGGAAGTGGATTTGACACTACCCCCATACCCCCACCCCCCAATTCAAACCTCAACCTCAGCATTTTCTACTGTCTCATCCAGTGAGTCAGTCGCGCGGCGATACTGATATCACACCACTATGCGGTTCAATTCTTAGGAGAGTACAAATGTCAGAAGCCCTGAGCACTGAGAGTGCTCGCCAAGAGTCGCAGCACCTGACGCTAAATTGAGCCTGTCATGAAAATTCATTTTCGAGTTAATCATCACACAGAGCACGAAATTACGATGGGCCACAAACTAGGGTTCACACCGATTCCTTGGGTGGATGTTATTTCTGCGACCGCAAACACGAAAGGCTTTACGCCGTTGCGGGCTACTAGAAATATGCAGGGCTGGGATGAGACGCTCATTGAGATGGCGGCAAAAGCTTGTAACGAGCAAGGAGAAATTGCGATTGTTTCAGAGTGTTCGCCAACCTTGTTGCTTGTACCTAAAACGAAAAATCGAGTGACACCGCTAAGACAAATCGATTTTTTGACTAAAGATTTAATTGCTGGCGTCAATAAACTCAACGCTAAGTATCTGCACTTTACGCACTTTGGTTTTGTTCAAGGGATATTGCCTTTCGACGAGATTGATGCGATCTTTCGCTCGTTGCTCAACCCCAAGATT
>CAIYCP010000115.1 GCA_903924715.1 uncultured beta proteobacterium | reverse complement strand
GTTCGTGAATGCGCCTGGGCAAGGTGTGAAAGCGAAACGAACCGAGCTCGGTTTTGACTGACGCAACATTAATAAGTTTGATACCCGGCGCCATCGGCACCGTACAGGTGACAACGTCGCCAAAATTATTAAGCAACCAATCTTGCTCAAGCACCCACGACAGGCTAGGCACGGCGTTGCGTCGAATGCAAGTTGAGGCCGCTGCCGCGTGAACTCGGCTGTTTCCCATCGAGTTCAGAAAGACGCCGCGACGCACCCGTTGTAGCTTGCCGGATTCGACTGCCTCGTCGACCCAGCGATTAAAACTTGGCTTTGAAGGTGGGTTTGGATCAAGCATGGCCTGACCAAGCAGTTGTGTGGTTGTCCAAACATCCACATTGCGAGTTAGTAATGCATTGTCGAGGGTTAGCTTCCAGGGTGCTGTCATTGTTCGACCGCCGCCTGCGCCCAACGCTGCATTTGTTCAGCCACAGTCAAAGTCATGTGATCCCAAGTGTCCGAGGTGATACTGGCACGCTCGGCAGGCGCAATGTAGGGCAACAACTCGGAAACTGCTTGGTCGTAATTGATAAGACTGAGTTTATCTACCGCTGTTTCGGCAATCTCTTTTAGCTCTGCAATATCTACACGCGCAGCGAGGATGTCTACAGGATCCATCGCCAAAAGATCATGCAAATCGTAAATATCGCGTGGGACATTGCGGTTGGGGCTCATCACCGCTAAAACCTTGCTCGCAGCCAACATGTTGTGTGTGTAAACGTTAATGTTGAAAGGCGCGATGCCGTAGCGCGGCGGGCAAGAGATCCGGATCTGTTGTTGATATGCTGCCGGCAACGCTGAGCGGCCAGAAAGCTCGACCACAAACTTAACAACCCCCTCGGGGATTTCGCCTGACAAGCGCAATCGTAAGGTGGTATCCGTGGCTTTGAGTACATCGACCAGCGCAGAACGCAGCCCTGCCGATTGAGCCCCTGCAAGCATCGCTTTTTTAAGCGAGCTTTTGGCGGCATCGGTCGACAGGCTTGCGCCACGATCAAAATCAACATCTTTGGTCAAACGCATGCCACCCACTGAAGCGCGCATTGCCATGCCACCCTTCAAAATCAGGCGACCTTCAGCGGCAAGCGCCGCCAAGTCTCGCAACATGACAACCTGACAGCGGTCGACCGCGCTTATCTGCGCAGAAAACCCTTTGTCTTTGGGGTCGTAAAGATTTGACATATACCGTTTAACTCAATTAATGATATTAACAGTATATGTTAAATCATTAAGGCGAGCAATTCTTGCCTAGATAGCGGCGCTTACCTTTAGCGATTATTCTTACAACCTGCACTTCAGGGATGTCGTACATACCAGCTTCGAGGGCAGCGGCCTTGTAATTAGCATCACCTGCCTTATTTTTTTTATTGGCTTTTTTGATCCAGGCAAGCACGGAAGAACGTGGCACTCTTCGATGACCAACTTCAGAAACCGATCCTCCTTTGAGCTTGTTTGCATCGATCAACATCGCAACGTAAGGGCGGCTGTGACCCATTAACTGAGCTGCCTGCTCGGTCGTTAACAAGTCGGTATCGTCACGTTTAACAAGCGGTTGAGTCATCGAGTTATTAGCTATTTTTAACAACTGTGGGGAGCGGATCGACGTAAACCCGAACGACTGCAGTGGGGTGTTCCAATGCCAGCTTCGATGCATTCGGGGGTTTCGATTGACGTTTCATTTTATTAAAAAAACGACAAAACCGATACGACGAATGAGTAACAGAGTGTTACTACTGAAGCCAGCTCATCCCGCTAAACATCAATCGCGCTAACCGCCCCCGACCTTGCCCTAAGTTCGAATTTTTGGATTTTGCCTGTCGAAGTTTTGGGTAGTTCACCGAACTCGATCGCGCCTGGGACTTTGAAGCCGGCGAGGTGTTGTTTGCAGTGTTTGATCAACTCTTCGGCCGAGGCTTGCGCGCCGGGCTTGAGTTCGATAAACGCGCAGGGGGTTTCGCCCCACTTGGGATGCGGTTTGGCGACCACAGCGACAGCCATGATGGCGGGGTGTTTGTAGATAACGTCTTCGATTTCGATACTCGAGATGTTTTCACCCCCCGAGATAATGACGTCTTTGCTGCGGTCTTTGATCTTGATGTAGCCGTCGGGATAGCGCACCCCTAAGTCACCGGTGTGAAACCAACCGCCGGCAAAGGCAGCTTCGGTGGCTTTGGGGTTGCCTAGATAACCTTTCATGCAAATGTTGCCGCGTAAAACAATCTCGCCGATGGTTTGGCCATCGCGTGGCACGGGTTCGTTGGTTTCGGGGTTGACGACATCGGCCCCGCCTTGCAAGTGATAACGTACGCCTTGGCGGGCGTGATACACCGCGCGTTCGGCGGCGGGCAGGTCATCCCATTCTTTTTGCGGGGCG
>CAIYCP010000114.1 GCA_903924715.1 uncultured beta proteobacterium | reverse complement strand
GCGTTGCGAGCAGCCCAAATAAAATCCGTCTGCCTGCTAGGATGCGTGGCGGGTAAGCGGTTTGTGATAATTTCAAAATCAAGACCTCTGAGGCACGTATACTCTTTCGAAATGCTCGCGCAGTATAGGGCAGAGCGTAAACTGTGTTTTCAACTTAGGATTTTACGTGGTAAGTCCAGCTTTTGATCCGCTCGCAGTGACTCAGGCACAAGCCCTGTGGTACGTCGCCCCTGGCGCAGCAGAGCTGCGTGCTGAACCCTTGTCCGCCCCAGATGCGGGGCAAGTTCGGGTGCGTAGTTTGTTCAGTGCCCTGAGCCGTGGCACGGAGTCTTTGGTTTTTGCAGGCAAAGTCCCCGAGGCCGAATTCACTCGTATGCGAGCACCTTTTATGGGCGGCGCGTTTCCGTTTCCTGTGAAATATGGGTATGCCTCGGTAGGCGTTGTACAGAGCGGCCCTGCTGATTTACTGGGACGGTGTGTGTTTAGCCTAACGCCGCACCAAGATTTTTTTAATCTGGCTGTTGACGCGGTCAGTGCGATTCCAGAAGGGTTGCCTCCAGAGCGCGCGGTGCTCGCGGCCAATATGGAAACGGCCCTCAATGCAGTATGGGATGCGGCGCCTGGTCCAGGGGATCGCATTGCCGTGGTCGGCGGAGGTGTTCTAGGCTGCTTGGTCGCGTTTTTGTGCGGCCACCTTCCTGGTGCCGAAGTGACGCTGGTTGATATCAATCCTGAGCGCGCGGCCCTTGCGACAAACTTGGGCGTGCATTTTGCAATGCCTGAAGCGGCGCCGACAGACTGTGATTTGGTGTTTCATACTAGCGCTTCAGGCGCGGGTTTGACTACCGCGCTGGCGCTGGCGGGCGAAGAAGCCACGGTGCTTGAGCTGAGTTGGTACGGAAGCCATTCTGTGAGCGCACCCTTGGGAGGCGCTTTTCACAGCAAGCAGTTACGACTACAGTCAAGTCAGGTCGGTCATGTCTCGGCAACACGGCGGCCGCGCTTTACGTATCGCCGTCGACTAGGCGTGGCGCTTGGTCTACTGCAAGATAAGCGGTTAGACGCGTTGTTGGCCTCTCCAATCGTCTTTAAAGATTTACCTCAGCTGTTACCCAAAATTTTAGGTCAGCCAAGCGGCATTCTTTGCCAGTTGATTCGTTATTCTTAAGGAGCATTCTGTGTTTACAGTCGAAGTTCGCGATCACATCATGATCGCCCATTCTTTTCGCGGCCAAGTTTTTGGCCCCGCCCAAGCATTGCATGGCGCAACGTTTATTGTTGATGCCGCCTTTATCTCAAAGGCCTTAGATGTCAACGGTATCGTGGTGGATATCGGTCGCGCGCTCGACGTGCTTAAAGAGACGCTTAAGCCTTTAAATTATTCAAACCTGGATGACCATCCTGCATTTAAAGGGGTCAATACGACGACCGAGTTTTTAACCAAATATATTTTTGATCAACTCGCTCAGGCTGCACGCTCGGGCACGCTCGGACGTGACGGAAAAGAACTGCACGCCATTCGGATTACGATTTCTGAATCGCATGTCGCGCGTGCTTGGTACGAAGCCGCGATCTAAATCGTTGGGCTGCTTAAGCAACGCATGAAAAGACTGGTCTTTGCGATACCCGGTGATTTGGCGACCTCGACAGGCGGTTATATTTACGACCGTCGCATCATTGAAGGTTTGCTAGAGCTGGGTTGGCAGGTGCAGGTACTTGGCCTGGGTGAGGGCTTTCCGTATCCTGACCAGGCGACAAGGCAAGCGGCTTGCGAACGTCTGCTTGCACTTGACCTTGACGTGCCGTTGGTGATTGATGGGTTGGCTTTGGGTGTTTTGCCAGAGGTCGCAGCCCGATTGCAGCAACGTCATCCTTTGATGGCCCTGGTGCATCATCCGTTGGCTTTTGAAACGGGCTTAAGTGCAGAACAGTCGGCAAGTTTTAAAGATTCAGAGCGCCGTGCGCTTGCGCACGCGACACGTGTCATCGTAACCAGTCCGGCAACGGCGAGCGATGTCATCAAACATTTTTCGGTGGTCCCTAATCTGATCGACAGCATTTTGCCCGGTACTGATCGTGTTGCAAGGGCTGTTGGTACTACTGGAAAAGAGCCTCTGCAATTGCTTTCGGTTGGCTCGGTGGTGAAGCGTAAAGGTTTTGATGTGTTGTTGGCTTCGTTAGCTAACTTAACAGCGCTACCTTGGCAACTCACGATAGCAGGCGACCTCACGCGCGACGCAGAAGCCGTCTCTCAACTGCACCATGATCTTGAACGCTTTAAGCTGTCAAGCCGAGTGCATGTGCTCGGTGCTGTGGATGCCGAACAACTTGAAGCGTGTTACGCGCGCGCAGATATTTTTGTACTCGCCTCGCGCTTTGAAGGCTATGGGATGGCCTACGCCGAGGCGCTCGCGCACGGCTTGCCCGTGATCGGGACAAATGCAGGCGCGATCCCCCATACAGTGCCGAACACTGCAGGCCTATTGGCCGAGCCAGGGGATGTTGAAAGCTTGACGCGGGCACTGAGCCAGTTGCTGCAAGATACGGATTTGCGTCAACGTCTGTCGCAAGGGGCTTATTTAGCCGCCGAGCAACAGCCATCATGGACCGAGTCGGCAAGCTTATTTTCGTTAGTGATTAAGCGCGCAATAGCCGAACACGCGAAGTTCAAACAAGCTTAAGCCGCTGTTGCGACAGATCGCAATCGAAGACGACTTCGTCTTCAAGCGGATGCACTTGCATTTTTATTCTGACAGCCTGGTCCATCTTTTGAATGGCGGGCAATACAAACCCTGGCCGGCCCGAGCCCATGATGATGGGTGTCACGATCACATGCAGGCGATCGAGGCAGCCCGCATGCATGAAACGTGAAACCGTATCGGCGCCACCTTCGATCAAGATGCGTTTTAAACCAAGCGCTGCGAGTGCTTGAAGAATATTTGCGGGATCGAGTTTGCCGTTCGTGCTTGGAATTGAAAGTACTTCAACGCCAGGCGGGGTATTTGCTTTGACATGGTCGGCCACGACCACAATGCGACGGATGCCGTCGTCTGCCCAAACCAAGGCGTCGCGTTGGAGTCGCGACTGGGGGTCAATCACAACGCGGGCGGGGTGCCTGCCGGCGACGAGCCTGACAGTCAGTTGGGGGTTGTCTGCGACTGCGGTGCCAACACCCACCACCACAGCGTCGACCACGGCACGCAAACGATGCAAATGCGCCAATCCCGCTGGGCCATTGATGTATTTCGAGTG
>CAIYCP010000113.1 GCA_903924715.1 uncultured beta proteobacterium | reverse complement strand
GATGTTTTTTTGAGAATACATGTTTGCTTTTATTGTGCGTCGATTGATTCAGGCTGTGGGTGTCATGCTCGCGGTGGCTCTGTTGGCGTTCATTCTGTTTCAGTATGTGGGTGATCCCGTAACCATCATGCTGGGGCAAGAAGCCACTCCTGCAGAACGTGATCGTTTGCGTGAACAGCTCGGGCTCAGTGACCCTGTGTTTGTGCAGTTCTATCATTTTGTCGTGAATGCTGTGCAGGGCGATTTTGGTTTGTCGTTGCGTCAAGGGCAAAAGGTTTCGACGCTGTTGCGTGAGCGCTTGCCCGCCACACTTGAGCTTTCTATTGCCGCAGCGCTGATTGCCTTGGTGATCGGGCTCCCCTTGGGCGTTTACACGGCCCTTAAGCGGCACGGAAAATTGTCGCAAGCATTATTGGCGTTTTCATTACTGGGTGTATCGCTACCCACTTTTTTAATTGGTATTTTGTTAATTCTGATTTTCTCGGTGTCCTTAGGATGGTTGCCCAGCTATGGGCGAGGTGACACCATCAGACTTGGTTGGTGGTCAACGGGTTTGTTGACCAAAAGTGGCTGGACGCATCTGGTCTTGCCTGCCATTACCCTGTCACTGTTTCAAGTGGCGCTTGTGTTGCGGTTGGTACGTTCTGAGATGCTTGAGGTCTTGCGTACCGATTACATTAAGTTTGCCCGTGCGCGCGGCCTCACTAAGCGCGCGATTCATTTTGGACATGCACTGAAAAATACCTTGGTGCCCGTGATCACAATCATGGGTCTGCAGTTAGGTGGCATTATCGCGTTCGCAATTGTTACTGAGACCGTCTTTCAGTGGCCAGGTATGGGGTTGTTATTTATTCAGGCGGTACAGTTTGCCGATATACCCGTGATGGCCGCGTACCTGTGCTTAATTTCACTGATCTTTGTCGTGATTAACTTAACGGTTGATCTCTTGTATTTTGCAGTCGATCCGCGCCTCAGGGCCGGGTTGGGCAAACATTCAGGAGGCCACTGATGCGTGCCTCGCTCGCTAAAGTCTGGAACGGAGATCTAGTTTGGTCGTGGCGAAATACGCCGGTTGCGATCGCGGCAACTGTTCTGCTGACTATTTTGTTAATTGCTGCGTTCGGCGCTGATATGTTCGCGCCACACAATCCGTTTGATCTGGCTACGATCAATTTGATTGATGCGTTAAAGCCACCGGTCTGGCATCCCGATGGCACTAAAGAGTATCTGCTTGGTACGGATAGTCAAGGTCGTGATCTGTTGTCGGCATTGATGTACGGCACACGGGTATCCTTGCTAATCGGTTTAGCTGCGGTCATCGGTGCGATGTCTTTAGGGATTGTATTAGGCTTGATCTCTGGTTATGCCGGGGGGCGTACTGATGCCTTAATCATGCGGATTGCCGATGTGCAGTTGTCGTTTCCAGCAATCCTGATCGCACTACTCATTGATGGCGTGGCCCGCGTGGTGGTACCAGGCGATATGCACGAGGTGATCGCATTTCCGGTTTTGATCGGTGCGATTGCTTTGGCTGGATGGCCTCAATATGCGCGAACGGTTCGCGGCTCGACGCTAGTTGAAAAAAACCGAGAGTATGTGCAGGCGGCGAGAGTGATCGGGATTTCACCGCCAGTCATTATGTTTAGACATGTATTGCCAAACGTATTGGGACCGGTGCTTGTCTTGGCTACGATTCATTTAGCGTCGGCCATTATCACCGAGGCAACACTCTCATTTTTAGGTGTCGGGGTTCCGCCGACATCGCCTTCGCTGGGGACTTTAATTCGCATCGGCAATGATTTCTTATTTTCGGGCGAATGGTGGATTACGATTTTTCCAGGTGCGGCACTTGTGCTGTTGGTACTGTCCGTCAATTTGTTGGGGGATTGGCTGCGTGATGCGTTGAACCCGCGTTTGAACTGAGACACAATATGTCAAAGCTTGTTTCTAAGGTTCTTGAAGTCAAAAATCTAAGCGTGGAGTTTGCGACACGTCATGGCACGCTGAAAGCGCTGAACGAGGTCTCGTTTTCGATCGCAGCTGGTGAAGTGGTTGGTGTCGTGGGTGAATCAGGCGCTGGGAAATCTTTGACCGGCGCAGCCATTATTGGTTTGCTTGAACCACCGGGGCGCATATCAGGCGGCGAAATCTGGCTTGAAGGGCGCCGTATCGATCAACTGCCCGATGAACAAATGCGCAAGATTCGCGGGCGCGAGATTGGGGCGATTTTTCAAGATCCTCTAACCTCGCTGAATCCGTTATACACGGTGGGCCATCAGCTCACTGAAACCATCGTGACGCATTTGCCGTTGTCCTGGTCACAGGGGCGTCAGCGGGCGATTGAATTGCTTGAAGCCACAGGGATTCCGGCGGCGCGCGAACGCATCGATCATTATCCTCATCAATTTTCAGGTGGCATGCGTCAACGCGTGGTGATTGCGCTTGCCTTGGCTGCTGAGCCTAAACTGATCGTGGCCGACGAGCCAACAACTGCGCTGGATGTGTCGATTCAGGCCCAGATCATTGAACTTCTTAAAAAACTCTGCCGTGAGCAAGGTGCGGCAGTCATGCTGATTACGCACGATATGGGTGTGATCGCCGAGACCGCGGATCGTGTGGTGGTGATGTACGCAGGTCGTATTGCAGAGGTCGGCAAGGTTCGTGACGTCATTCATGCGCCGCAGCACCCGTATACGGTGGGTTTGATGGGATCCATCCCCTCAGTCCATAAACATGTCGAGCGTTTAGTGCAAATCGATGGCACCATGCCGCGCCTGAATGCGATCCCAAAAGGGTGCGCGTTTAATCCTAGATGTGTGAAGGTGATGGATCGCTGCAAGCTTGAGCGCCCAGAGCTTCAAACGCGCGGAAGTTCGCAGGTGGCTTGCTGGCTGCACACAGAGGTCATGAAAAATGAAAGCTGATTGTGTGGACGACGCGCAGACTTTAGCGGCTGCGTCAGAGCAACGCCCTCTGATTGAAGTCAAAAATGCCGCTCGCTGGTTTGATGTTTCATCCCCTTGGCTTGAGCGTGTCTTGTCGCGCAAGCCGCGCACGGTGTTGCGCGCAGTGGATGGCGTGTCGTTTTCGATTCGTAAAGGCGAGACGCTTGCCTTGGTTGGCGAATCGGGTTGTGGCAAGTCGACCATCGCACGCTTGCTGGTCGGGTTGTATCCACTGACGCACGGTTCGATTACGTTTGATGGCCAGCCTTTGTCAAATATGCAGGGGCGCAAAGGCTTGGCGTTACGCAAGCGCTTGCAAATGATTTTTCAGGATCCGTATGCAAGCTTGAACCCGCGCTGGCGAGTCGGACGCATCATTGCTGAACCTATGCTCGCGCATACCCAACTGAGTGCAGCTGAGCGTGACGAACGTGTCGGTGCGCTACTGACACAAGTCGGCCTGCATCCCAGCGATC
>CAIYCP010000112.1 GCA_903924715.1 uncultured beta proteobacterium | reverse complement strand
GATTTCGCCGATTTTGATGACGCCTTGCGCCATTAAAGCTGACGAGGCGCTGAGCAATGTGACTGCCGCGATGCTAAGCCTTGCAAAGATACTGAGTCGGTACTGTTTCATCGTACTCTCCTGTTGAACGGGCGCATGCCCTAGCTATCAATGATGCAATGTTTCAGTGTTTCAGTGTTCAATTCAAACCATCTTTACCAATCATGTTCTGATGCTGCAACCCACCCACTCGAGGGTTGGGACGCCCGCTATCGGTGACGGCGACGCACACCACGATTTCGTTGGCGCGCGGTGCATCGGTGACACGTGCTTCGATCGCATCAAAATGACTGCGCACATAGGCTGCGTCTTTGTGTCCGAGCGGCACATCAATCGTTGCCCCCATCGCACCCATTTTTTTACTCGAAGGCACAAGTGCCGCGCCCTTTTCAACCGCAACGCGCAGCGGCGCGCCTAATTTTGGATGCAAAATCGCGGCGGCATGCTCAAGCTCACCGGCCTCACCTACGATGGCCGCCTTGCCATAGCTTTGCGCCTCGCCAGGTTGGATGCCAAGAGCCTGAACACAACGCTGTCCCAGCAAGGCACCAAGTTCTTGTCCCACAGTCATCAGCGCATCTAGGTCTTCAACATAGCGCCCAGCACAGGGGTTTTCAATCACGGCCATCGCTAACGCGCGGCGTGTGGGGGGCGACACGGGCTGGCCGTTCTCGGACCAGACTTCATCGATTTGCACCACAATTTTACGAATCTTTGCTTGCATCATGACCTCTGGATATACGTTGAACTCGAGCGGCTTCAGTACTGGCAAACCAGCCTTGACAGCTTAAAACACTTGCACAGATTAAACCGTTCTGCTTGAGCGTGTGCGCTTTTTTTAAGCCCGCTTCAAGTGCTTCATAAATTTCGTCCTGACTCAGCTTGGGCACAGAGACCGTGACCAATTGCTGACCCAAATCCGAATCATCTTTTACTGCGTTAGCAGGTTGACGCACGATACGCGCGTTAGCCACATTGACCGCGTTCGCAATCATCGTTGCGGCGGCGTCTGCCTGCGAAGCACTCGCCGCAAACACTGTCACGCTATCGGCGATGCCCAAAGAAAAACTGCGTCCGCGCCAACCGCTGGTGGCGACGCCTGCGATGCCCATACCGTACTGCACCTTAAACACAGCATCCGTTTGAATGCCAGTCTTCAGTTGTTGTTGATCCAAGCGCGCCAAGTCAGCAAACAGTCCAATCGAAACGGCTGTGTCTTCAGTCAGGTGCAGTGCAATATCACCGCCGTTGTTCACCCAAGCTCGCCTGATGCCCGACGTTTGATAACAAGCGCTCAAGTCTTGCGCGACCGAACCGGCGACCGCCGCCATGGGCGTTAAAAAAGCGCCGGCATCCGAATCGATTAAACAGTCTTTGCACGCTTGCCACATTGACTGGGCGATCGGCCCTTTGAGCGCAACGGTGCCGCCCACAGGTTTGCGCAGCTCAGCCAATTCATCCACCAACTCGGGAAGAATTTGCCCAAAGCGTTGCCATGCCGCTTCGTGCGCTTGCGCCACGCTGGAAGGGTCACCCTCGGCGTAGGCGATGATATCGATCGGCCCATGCTGAAAATGGCGCCGCCCTTGCGACAACTCGTGCGATGTCGGCCCCATGTTATTTAGCCTAGCTGCGGCGGTTGACCCAAGGGCCAGGGATTTTGGGTCGGCTGCATCACCCACTGACGCGCAGTCGGCGCACCATCGGCGTGCCAGGCACCGTTGCGCAACACTTCATCAAGAGGCCGCACATAGGACATATGGCCGCCAAGATTTTTAAAATCCTCAAGACGCATACTAAATTCGAACGGCGCCACAATCGCTGGCGTGGGCACGGTG
>CAIYCP010000111.1 GCA_903924715.1 uncultured beta proteobacterium | reverse complement strand
GGCTCAAGTCCGCACTTGGCGATTGAAGAGTTTGCTCAACAAGCTGGCATTGAACTGTCGCATATCCCTTTTAAGGGCAGTGCACAAAATCTCCAGGCGGTCATGGGTGGACATACGATGGGTATGAGCGACTCAACAGGCTGGGGACAAATGGTTGATGCAGGAAAACTGCGCTTGTTGGCAACCTATGGCAGCAAGCGGACGACCCGTTGGCCAACGGTGGCCACATTGAATCAACTCGGTTATGACACCGTGGCAGACTCACCCTACGGTGTTTGTGGCCCAAAAAATATGGATCCAGCAGTCGTCAAAATATTGCACGATGCTTTTCAAAAGACTTTGACTGATCCAGCGGTCATCGCTGTGTTCGCTCAGTTTGATCAACCTATTATCGAAATGAACACAGAGGAATACACCAAGTACGCCATGCGGACTTACGCCGCAGAGCGTAAGACGATTGAACGCTTAGGAATGTTGAACAAAGACTAAACGCTAAGCGGTTCAAGCTGTGGGTGTGACCCATCGAGCAGTCGATGGGTGGCAAGCACCATTTTGCTGACCGCTTTGCGACTGATCTTGCCCTGGGGGTTGCGTGGCAACGCCTGAACCGCAACATAGAGCCTTGGACGTTTATGGCGTGACATGCTTTGTAGCAGCGCCTCACATTGTTGCTGCCACTGGTCTTGTGTGCCTTCGGCTACCGCAACAATGATTTCGCCCCAGTAGTCTGATACGAGAGATGTCACACAGATCTGCGCGCATAACGTGTTGGCGGCTAACTGAACTTCAATCTCATCGGGGTTGACGCGATAGCCGCCTGTTTTAATGACGTCAGCGATACGGCCCGTCAGTACCACGCGACCCACCGCATCGATATAGCCCAAGTCACCAGTGTGATGCCAGCCCTCAGGCTCGTGCGGTCTAAAGCCATTGCTATCAATCAGGCCTGAAGACATGTGTGGTGAGCGCAATAAAACCTCACCATCGCTGCGCTCTTCATCTTGTGCGGTCAGCGCATCGGGTGCCTCGATTTTGATTTCGACACCAGGAGCGGGCCAACCCACACACGCACCGGCTGGAACCTCAGCCTGCGAAAAATAGTCATGGGTGTCTTGTGGGCCTAAAACCGTGATTGGGTTGACGCACTCAGATTTACCGAAGGTGATGCGCACTTTTGGGCCGAACATGGCATGCGCGCGCTGGTAGAGTGCTGGGGTCAGTGGTTGTGTACCTGTAAAGATGCAGCGTACGTGGTCGTAGCGTTTGCCCGCGAGGGCTGAAGTGATTTTAGCGAGCACCGTTGGTGGAGCAAAAATTGCGTCGAGCGAATCATTGTCAAGCAAGGGGGCGATTTTTTCGATATTGACGCCGTCATGTAGGATGATCGTGGCACCATGATCCAACCAGGCAAAAGCCAGCAATGAAGCGCCATGCACAAAGGGTGTCATGAGCAAGAGAGTGACACCGGGCTCGGGCACGAAGGGCAGGGTAGCTTTGAGCAACTGCTCGCCTAACCAACGAGCGCCGTTGGTGTACAGCACCCCCTTGGGTTTGCCTGTGGTGCCTGAGGTAAAAAGAACGCGTGCTGACTGATTAAAGGCGACAGGGGTAAGAAGCTGTATTGGTGTGTTTGGCTCTTCGGGTGCCGCTGCGATGCTTTCTGCCAATAAAGTATTAAATCCAGAGCTTACGAGTTCGGTCGTTCGCGTTTCAAGGGTGAGGATCGTTTTGAATTTTACGAGCTGGGCGCACCATTGAATTTCCTCTAGGGTATACCCCCAACTGAGTGGGATTTCAGTAGCGCCGGCAAGCCGAATGCCATACGATGCCCAGACTGCATCAATTGAGTTGGGTAACAGCGAGGCAATCGCTTCGCCAGGCTTTAATCCCGCTTGAATCAAGCGTCGTGCTAACGCATGCGCACGTTGATTCAGCTCTGAGTAAGTTAGCCGGTTATTTTGGCCATCAATCGCTGCTGGTAGGGTGTCAAAGCGCTTGGCCAGATTGTTTAGGCTGTCTGACCACGCAATTGGTAAACTGATATTTTGATTTGTCGCGCAAGGCGTGTTGTTGATCATGCGAGTTGTGTCGTGTTTTATTAAGGAGGCAGTGTAATGCAGCGCTTAGGCGATCAAAGGCAGTTTTAAAAATGACGTCCCGTACCAATGAAATTCTTAAGTGAATCATAAGGTGTCTAACGATGAAAAAAAATACACAGTCTGTTTTTAATCAATCTCACACAACCACCAAGGCAACTAGCCCCCACAGACGCACGCTCTTGGGTGCACTAGGGGCGTCGCTCGCCGCCGCTGGTGTTGGCCTGCCTTTAGGGTCGCTTGCGCAGACTGCGTATCCTTCTCGGCCCATCAAAATGATGATTCCGTGGCCGCCGGGGCAGGCGACCGACCTGGTCGGTCGTTCGCTCGCAATGGGCTTGTCACGAATTTTGGGGCAAAGCGTAGTTGCTGAAAACAAGGCCGGTGCTGGGGGCATGATTGGCACCGACGTTGTCGCCAAAGCTGCACCTGATGGTTACACACTGTTGGCAGCGTCAAGTGGCCCCATCACGGTCAGCCCCTTGTTGCAGCACACACCTTATAACGTTGAAAAAGATCTGACCTTTATCGCGATGGCCGGGTTGTCACCTTATTTGTTGGTGACTGCACCTGACTTTCCTGCAAAAGATGCCGCCGCGTTCGTGGCCTTGGTAAAAGCCAATCCTGGTAAGTACACGTTTGCCTCGTCGGGTACCGGCGCGACTGCACATTTGATTTGCGAAGCCTTCAATGCCGGTGCTGGGTTGCAGGCCGTACACGTCCCCTACAAGGGCTCATCGCCGGCTTTAACGGATGTGATGGCTGGTCGGGTGAGTTACTGCATTGAGACCGCTGCCGGAACCATGCCTTTTGTTCGCGATGGGCGCTTGAAGGCGTTGGGTGTTTCATTGCTAAAAGGCAGCGCCGTCACACCTGGCATCCCACCGCTTGCAGCCGCTGCGAACGTGCCAGGCTTTAATTTAGGCGCTTGGGTGGGGCTCGTTGCCCCGGGTGGCTTGCCGCAAGACTTGCGTGAGCGCCTTGCCAAAGCGGTACAAGAGATCATGCAGGCCCCTGACACAATTGAACTGTACAACCGAATCGCCGTTGAAATTGATTACAAACAGGGCGCTGACTTTGCTAAGTATTTAAGCGATACGACGGCGCAATTTGCTGAGGTCATTAAGAAGAATAATATTAAGATTGAAGCCTAAGGTCAGTCAAAATTGAAACCTGAATTCGGTTAAGATCTGCGCACGAAGTTACGCGAGCTAGTCGAGTCACAAAAAAATTCAAAAACTGGAGACACAATATGAAAATGTTTAAAAAATTAGCGACAGCTGCGGCACTTTCGGCCAGTTTGCTGGCTGCACCTCAGGCACAGACGGTACCCGATGTGAAAATTGGCGTGACCTTTCCGCTGTCAGGAAACTCTGGCAACGCTGGCAAGTCTGCGGTGGCCGCGATCGAGATTGCTGCCGAGATTATTAACAAGCCGCAACCAGGCTTTGAAAGCTTGCCTTTGGGCGCTGGTGTTGGCTTGCCCAATTTGGGTGGTGCAAAAATCAAACTTGTGATTGCTGATCACCAGGGAAGCCCAAGCGAGGGGCAGGCTCAGACCTTACGTTTAATTACGCAAGAGAAAGTGGCTGGCATGGTAGGTGCGTATCAGTCTGCGGTTGCGCTGACAGCTACAGCAATTGCTGAGCGGTATGGTGTCCCGTTTATCGTCGGCGATGGTGTTGCCGCCAATATTACTGAGCGCGGTTTTAAATGGACCTTCAGAACGACACCGATCGCCAGTGATTTTGCCAATGCTTACATGGAGTTTTTGGGTGAATTGAAAAAAGCAGGCCACCCAGGCGACAAAATTGCGATTGTGTTTGAAAACACCGACTATGGTGTGTCAGTGTCTGGCACGATTCGAGAGATCGCCAAAAAACGTGGTGTGAATATTGTTGCCGATATTGCCTACAGTGCAAATGGTGCCGATGTATCTGCACAAGTGCTGCAACTAAAAGAAAAAAAGCCTGACGCGATTATCTTTATTTCTTACACCTCAGATGCAATCCTGTACATGAAGACGCTCAAGAGCCTTGACTATCGCCCACAGTTGATCATTGGCGATAACTCAGGATTTTCTGACCCAGCATTTATCAAGGCTGTGGGTGAGCTCGCTGAAGGTGCAATCAATCGTAGCGCCTGGAGCATTGGCGCAAAAGACAGCGTAACTTGGCGCATCAACGAGATGTACAAGGCTAAAACTGGCATTGATATGGACGACACGAGTGGTCGCGACATGCAAGCGTTCTTTGTGTTGGCCGAGGCGATCAATCGCGCCGGCTCAACAAAACCCGAGGCGATCCAGGCTGCGCTGCAAAAAACTGATCTGAAGGCCAACCAGTTGATGATGGGCTACAACGGCGTGAAATTTGATGCGAAGGGTCAAAATGTGTTGGCCTCTGCGTATTTGATTCAGTTGATTAATAGCCAGTATGTGTCAATTTGGCCAGCAGCAGCAGCCGAAAAACCCTTGGTCTATCCTTTCAAAGGCTGGAAATAAATCCTGTCCGATTAGTCTAATTTTTTTGCGAAAGGTCAGGTAAATGGTTTTGATGCAAGTGATCGTGGCCGGCCTGTTGATCGGGGCGGTCTACGCTCTGTTTTCTTCAGGTTTGACGCTCGTGTGGGGCATGATGAACGTCATTAACTTTGCCCATGGCGAGTTTGTGATGTTAGGTATGTACGTCAGTTTTTGGGCTTTCACGCTACTGCACTTTGGCGTGGCAAGTTTTAGTTTGGCAGCGGCCGTGATGCTCTTTATTCTTGGGGTATTGGTCTACATATGTCTGATTAAACGCGTCATGCGCGGCCCAATGCTGGCCCAAATCCTCTCAACCTTCGGGCTTGTACTTGTGCTGCGCTACTCGGCGTTTTGGGCCTTTGGCTCTAGTTTCGTGAGCCTGCCCGAAGACATCCTTGGCCCAAGCCTAAATGTTGGTGGAATCTTGCTGAGCGCACCCAAGCTCGTGGCGGGCTGCGTGGCGCTAGTCATTACGATTGGTATGCACTTGTTGCTCACGCGTACGATGCTTGGTAGTCAAATTTTGGCGGTGGCTGAAAATCGTAATGCGGCAATGCTAATGGGCATTCGCCCCGATCGCATGCAGGCGATCGCTTGGGGTTTGTCGGGTGCGAGTGCCGGTATTGCAGGCGCGTTGATTGCGACGTTTTTTCCGATCTCTGCAACAGTCGGTGAGTCGCTGGGGTTAATCGCGTTTGTGGTTGTGACCTTTGGTGGCTTTGGTAGCGTGCCGGGTGCCATGCTGGCCGGATTAATTATTGGCTTGATTGAATCGTTATCTGCCTTTTATTTTGGGCCGATTTATCAAGACGTGTTTGTCTATGCGCTCTTTGTATTGGTACTTTGGGTTCGCCCTCGCGGACTGATGGGGAAAGCATGATGATGCGTCGCAGCGGGTGGATAGCTCTGGCCTTAGTTTTACTCCTGTTTCCCCTGAGCTTTGATAATCCCTACTATGAACAGCTCGGTTCGTTGGTTCTGCTCGCAGCAATCTCTGCCTCGGCCTGGAATCTGATCGGCGGGTATGCGGGTCAGGTGTCCGTGGGTAATGCGGTCTTCTTTGGCGCGGGCGCTTATATGCCTTTGCTGTTTTACAAACTCTGGGAGGTCAGCCCGCTGTATGGCTTTCCGGCAGGCATTGCCGTTAGCGTAGCGATTGCAGTGGTGATCGGGATTCCGACCTTTCGCTTAAGTGGTCACTACTTCAGTATGGCCACGATTGCGGTGGCTGAATTGATTCGCATCTTAGTCAGCAATTGGGATTTTGTCGGTGCTTCAATTGGTTTGACGGGGCCTGCGGTGGCGCGTGATTGGTCTGACTTGGTCTTTCGCAGCTCCATCCCTTACTACTACATGTTTTTGGCAGTGCTCACGGTATTGCTCGTGATGACCTACTGTATCGAGCGCAGTCGCTTTGGCTATTATTTACGCGCGCTTCGCTCGGGTGAGCGGGCTGCCCGCAGTTTAGGGGTGCCAGTCAGCCGGTGCAAACTGTATATCTTTATCTTGAGTGCGGTCTTCACTTCGCTAGCCGGTTCTCTGTATGCCATTAAATTCGGCTTTGCGGATCCAGCAAGTGGCTTCGGTATTTTGGTCTCGGTCAATATGGTGATCGTGGCTGCCTTAGGTGGTGCAGGGCGCTTACTGGGGCCCTTGTTAGGTGCAGTGATCTTGATCCCGTTGCAGTCTGAGACCAACACGCTATTTGGCGGGGGCGGGACTGGTTTCACTTACATCTTGTATGGCGGCATCATCATGTTGATCGCTCGTTTTGAACCGGGTGGCCTGTTAGAACTGTGGGAGCGGATCCGCGATCGACGTGCCTCTCGTCGTGCGGCGGCGCTCAAAGAAGCGCTTGCTGAGCCCTTGCCTAACTCTCAGTCGGGACGTTGATATGTTGCTTCAGGCTGAAGATGTTGGCATGTATTTTGGCGGATTTCGTGCTGTCGATGGTGCCTCGCTCACCATCAATCAGGGCGAGATCATTGGATTGATCGGACCAAATGGCGCCGGGAAATCAACCTTTTTTAATTGTCTGGTGGGCGACTTAAAACCCTCCAAAGGTCGCGTTTTGTTCGATGGGCATGATGTCACGAATGCCTCACCCGAAGAGCACGCCAAACTGGGCATTGGACGTACGTTTCAGTTACCTGCAACGTTCGAAGAATTAACGATTCTTGAAAATGTCATGGTGGGGGCGTTCTTGCGTCATCCCGGCGTCAAAGACGCGCGTGAAAATGCTCAGCGCGTGCTCGACTTAACCGGACTAACTGCGCTTGCCGATCAAAAGGCCAAGAGCCTTGGCACACCGGGGCGAAAGCGCTTAGAGATTGCTCGGGTGTTAGCCACTGAGCCGAAGTTGATGCTGCTTGACGAGGCGTTGGCGGGTTTGACTCCGTCAGAGGTGCAGTTGGCGATTGAGTTGGTGCGTCAGATTCATCAGTCGGGCATCACGCTTGTGATCGTTGAACACATCATGGAAGTCATCTTATCTTTAACGGACCGCGTACTGGTATTTAATCAAGGTAAGGTCATTGCCAGTGGTGCACCGACCGACGTGGTGAATGATCCCGCGGTGATTGAGGCGTATCTTGGCCGGTCGCTCAATAAAAAACGTGAACAAAATACATGAACGTTAAAAATCCTCAGTTAACAGTCAAGCACCTTGAGGTCCGTTACGGCGATCTGGTAGGGATTGCTGATGTGTCGATCGAAGTACCAGCAGGCTCCATCGTGGCCTTGCTTGGTTCAAACGGTGCGGGCAAGACGACCACCTTGAATGCGATTGCAGGGCTTGTGCCGTCTAGCGGTGGGTCGATCCACTGGGGTGATGAGAACATTGGTGGTGAACCGGCTTACGCTGTCGTGCGTAAGGGGGTGGCTTTATCCCCTGAAGGCTGGCATTTATTTACCCAGCAAACGGTCGAGCAAAATTTGATGCTTGGCACGACACCTTTGAACGATAAGAAGGAAATTCCTGAGTTGCTCGATAAGGTGTTTGAGTTTTTTCCACGTTTAAAAGAACGACGTAAGCAACGCGCTGGCACACTGTCGGGTGGAGAGCGCCAGATGTTGGCAGTGGGCCGTGCACTGATGAGTGCACCCAAAATTTTACTGCTAGATGAGCCTAGCCTT
>CAIYCP010000110.1 GCA_903924715.1 uncultured beta proteobacterium | reverse complement strand
CATCGGCGTATCTTTAGCAATGGGCCTGCGTGGTTGCAAGGGGTGTGCCAGCGGATGCTTTAAATATTGGCCTGTGATGGATTCGGGCGCATTCATTAGATCTTGTAAGCTGCCTTGCGCCACCACACGCCCACCTCGAATACCGGCGCCTGGTCCAATATCAATGATATGTTCGGCGCGACGAATCGTGTCGTCGTCATGTTCAACGACAACTAAGGTATTGCCATTTTTTTCAAGGCGCGACAAGGCGCCAAGCAAAATGCGATTGTCGCGTGGATGCAAACCAATCGTTGGCTCGTCAAGAACGTAGCAGACGCCCTGCATGTTTGAGCCCAGTTGTGCAGCCAGACGAATCCGCTGCGCTTCGCCACCGGAAAGCGTGGGCGCTGCCCGATCGAGCGCAAGATAACCTAGACCAACCTCTTGCATAAATTGCAAGCGACCACGAATTTCAGAAAGAATATCTCGCGCAATTTCTGCGTCGCGACCGCGTAAAACTAAGGCTGTAAAAAAAGTATGGGCATCAGAGACGGCAAGGCCGGCAAGCTCGGCAATCGACTTATCGCGCCATAGCACTGCTCGCGAAATGGGATTTAAGCGAGCGCCATGACAACTGGTGCAGGTGGCGGTTTCGCCTTCGTACCACGCGTTCCAGGCTGTTTCTTCGCCTGTTTGTTCTTCGTCAAACCCTTGTAGTTTTAATCCCGTGCCAAAACAGCCGTGACACCAACCATGTTTAGAGTTGTACGAGAACATCCTTGGATCCGGCTCGGGAAAACTCGTTCCGCAGCTCGGGCAGGCGCGCTTCACAGAAAAATGTGTCTGATCGAGCTTGGCTGACATATCGGCATGCAGTCGATCAAGTGACCAAACAACGCTCATGACGCCTTGACCATGCTCGAGTGCGCTGCGCACACCTTCACGTAATTGGGCTTCATTATCTGTGCCAACCCGTAAGTCAGCGACAGGCAGTTCAATCGTGTGTTCTTTAAAACGATCCAGACGCGGCCACTTTGCGGTGCTAATAAAGGCATCGTCTACACGCAGATGTGTAAAGCCTTTGCCGGCTGCCCATTTAGCCAGGTCGGTATAAAAACCTTTACGCGCAGTGACCAACGGTGCCAGCAAACCGATCCGTTGACCCTTGTGATCGCGCATAATCCGTGCCACGATCTGATCAGCACTTTGTGGTTCGACGCTCACGTGACACTGGGGACACATCTGCGTGCCGAGCTTCATATACAGCAAGCGTAAAAAGTGATGAATCTCTGTCATCGTTGCGACGGTTGATTTGCGACCCCCGCGACTGGTGCGTTGTTCGATGGCAACGGTGGGGGGGATCCCAAAAATGGCGTCCACGTCGGGTTTGCCGGCGGGTTGCACGATCGCGCGCGCGTATGCGTTTAAGGATTCAAGATATCGCCGTTGTCCTTCGTTAAACAAGATATCAAACGCGAGCGTTGATTTACCCGAGCCTGATACGCCGGTAATAACCGTAAACTTGTCATGCGGGATACTGACGCTGATATTTTTAAGGTTGTGTTCGCGCGCATGCAAAATATCGATACTCGTTGCAGCGCGACGCTTTTCTTTTAAGACTGTTTGTAGTGAACGACCTAAAGGTGCGCTTGCATTGGGTTCGAGTAAACGCAAGGCGACTGCACGTGGATCATCGGCAACGTCATGCGCTGCTGCAGAAGTACCAATTGCGTCTGGCGTCATGGCCACAGCATATTCGCGTAAAGCAGCGCCCGTGTGCGAAGTTGGATGCGCCATGATTTGTTCGGGGCTGCCTGAAACAATGATCTCACCACCAGCGTCACCACCCTCAGGTCCTAAATCAATGACCCAATCGGCGGCGCGAATCACGTCTAAGTTGTGCTCAATGATCAGTAGGGTATGGCCCGCGCCTAGTAATTTTCTGAAGGCGCGCATCAAACGCGCAACGTCGTCAAAATGTAAACCGGTGGTGGGTTCATCGAATAAAAACAGGCTGCCTTTTTTAGCGAGTTTGGCTGTTGAAATGCCGCTGCGCGCGGCTTCAGCTAAGTGACCTGCAAGCTTTAAGCGTTGCGCCTCGCCGCCAGACAAGGTGGGCACCGGTTGGCCAAGCT
>CAIYCP010000109.1 GCA_903924715.1 uncultured beta proteobacterium | reverse complement strand
TTTGCGGATAATAGGGCGATGTTCGCACATGGGTCATTGGTAACTTCTCATTAGTCACAGGTAACACCAAAAAATCAGGTTAAAATGGCGGCATGAATTCACTTAAGCCACAGCTACCTAAAATCAGCGACGAAGACCGCACGCCGTTAATCGATGTGTTGTTAGAATTGCTTGCGTGGCAGGAAAAACAGATAGACAAACTAGAGCAGGAAATACTTAAGCTCAAGGGCGAAACGACTAAACCCAAAATAAAACCCAGCAAAATGGATCATGATCCAGCCAAGGACTGCGATGAAAATGGTGATGGCAGGGACACGCCAAAAAATAACAAGGGGCCGAAACGCAGTAAAACCAAGTATCTTAAGATTGATGCTACGTTCGACATCCAACCCGACAATATTCCAGAAGGTTCAATCCATAAGGGGTTTCGGGATGTGGTCATTCAAGATATTAAATTTGAAACCTTTAATACCTGTTATCGCCTAGCCCAATATCAAACACCGGATGGCCGCTACGTTTCAGGACAGCTTCCAGATGGGCTCAATGGCTGCCACTTTGGCAACGACCTGATCAGTTTCATTCTCTATCAATACCATCATCAACATGTCACCCAACCGCTGCTGTTGAAACAGTTGCTGGATTTGGGTGTTGATATCTCCAGTGGTCGGTTAAGCCAGTTTATCACCGATGCTTTGGATATGTTCCATGATGAAAAAGACCAATTATTACAAGCCGGATTGTCCGTATCGCAGTATATCCATACCGATGACACCGGAGCCCGTCATGATGGCAAGACCGGCTATTGCACGCATATCGGCAATGAGCTGTTTGCCTGGTTTAGTAGCACGGAAAGCAAAAGTCGCATTAACTTCCTAAATTGTTTAGGCCAAGGCAGCCACTCCTTCTATGTGCTGAATGCCGGTGCTTTCGCGTATATGGAACAACAAAAACTGCCGAATATTCTGTTGGCGCGGCTTGAACTTGTGGAAGAAGTGCTGTGTAGCTTGCCGCTAGCAGACCCTGCCGATAAACGAGTGCGGATCGAAACCGCCATTGATTGGGAAAAATGGCTCGATCAGCATGGCATAAAAGCCAAGCGGCATCGGAGAATTGTCACCGAAGGCGCTTTAATGGGCGGCCTATTAGCCCAAGGCATTCCCGCTACCCTTAGCATTGTCAGTGATGATGCAGGACAGTTTAATGTTTTTGACCACGCGTTGTGCTGGATTCATGCGGAACGCATCGTCAATCGTTTGATTCCCTTGAATGCCGAGCATGTTAAAGCCGTGGACGATACACGCGAACAACTCTGGCAGATTTACCGTGATCTGAAAGCCTACAAACTTGAACCAACGGCAACTCAGGCTGAAGACATCACATCCCGATTTAAAACGATGTGCAGCACCAGAACAGCCTACGTAACACTGAATCTTGCCTTAAAGCGGATGGGTAACAACCAGCACGAACTGCTTCGGGTTCTCGACAAACCTTATTTACCTCTACACAATAACTTGAGTGAACGAGACATTCGGGATTACGTTAAAAAACGAAAAATAAGCGGCAGCACACGGAGTGAGGCGGGACGAAGGTGTCGCGATACTTTTGCAAGTTTAAAAAAGACTTGCCTTAAGCATAAGATTTCATTTTGGCATTATCTTAAAAATCGACTGCTGGGTGAAAGCAACATCCCACCATTAGCTGACTTGATTCTGGCAGCCGCTACCTGTGACTAATGAGAAGTTACAGGTGACTTTGTTAAGTCCTTTATTCTTAAGGATTTCCATAACCTCTGC
>CAIYCP010000108.1 GCA_903924715.1 uncultured beta proteobacterium | reverse complement strand
GGCTTGGCCCAGATCGTGTTCGACCCAGATAACGTTGAAGGCTTTGCAATCGCCGAGCGCTTGCGTAACGAGTTTTGCATCCGCATTACGGGTTTGGTGCGCGAGCGCCCTGCCGGCACCACCAATAAAGACCTGGCCTCGGGCGAAATCGAAATCCTCTGCCGCGAAGTTGAGATTTTGAATCCTTCTGTTACGCCACCGTTTCAGCTTGACGATGAAAATCTGTCTGAAACCACACGCTTGACCCATCGCGTACTTGATCTGCGTCGTGGTCAAATGCAACGCAACATGATGTTGCGCTATCGCGTGTCAATTGAAGTGCGTAAATTTTTAGATGGCTTGGGTTTCATCGATATCGAAACCCCCATGCTCACCAAAAGTACACCCGAAGGCGCGCGAGATTATCTGGTCCCCTCACGGGTGAACGCGGGTGAATTTTTCGCCTTGCCCCAATCACCACAGCTGTTTAAACAGATGTTGATGGTGTCCGGTTTTGATCGCTACTACCAAATTACCAAATGCTTTCGCGATGAAGACTTGCGCGCTGATCGTCAGCCCGAATTCACACAGATCGATTGCGAAACTTCGTTCTTAAACGAAACAGAAATCCGCGCGATCTTTGAAGACATGATTCGTCATGTATTCAAGGCGGTGCAAAACGTTGAGTTGGCCAATCCGTTTCCGATCATGCCTTACACCGAAGCGATGCGTCTGTATGGTTCAGATAAACCCGATCTACGCGTCAAGCTTGAGTTCACCGATTTGACCGATGTGATGAAAGATGTCGACTTCAAGGTGTTTGCACAAGCGGCCACCACTGAAGGCAGTCGTGTCGTTGCGTTGCGTGTGCCCAAAGGCGGTTCAATCTCGCGCAGTGAAATCGATGCCTACACCAAGTTTGTATCGATCTATGGTGCAAAAGGCTTGGCCTGGATCAAGGTGAATGAAGTGGCCAAGGGCCGTGATGGTTTGCAGTCACCGATCGTTAAAAACTTGCACGATGCCGCGTTAGCCGAAATGCTCAAGCGCACAGGCGCACAAGACGGCGATTTGATTTTCTTTGGTGCCGATCGCGTCAAGATTGTGAATGATGCCATCGGTGCGTTACGCGTCAAAATTGGGCACAGCGAGTTTGGCCGTAATGCGGGCTTGTTCGAAGCTGTTTGGAAGCCACTCTGGGTGGTTGATTTTCCGATGTTCGAATACGACGAAGAGGCCGACCGTTATGTGGCCGCGCATCACCCTTTTACCAGCCCGAAAGATGGGCACGAAGATCTGCTCAGTACCGATCCGTCAAAAGCCACTGCTAAGGCCTATGACATGGTGCTTAATGGTTGGGAGATCGGTGGTGGCTCAGTGCGAATTCACCGTGAAGAAATCCAGAGCAAAGTGTTTCGTGCACTGAAGATCGACGCCGAAGAAGCGCAGCTTAAGTTCGGGTTCTTGCTTGATGCGTTGCAGTACGGTGCGCCACCGCATGGCGGGATTGCGTTTGGTTTGGATCGTATCGTCACCATGATGACCGGTGCCGAGTCGATTCGCGATGTGATTGCTTTTCCAAAAACGCAACGCGCGCAGTGTTTGCTCACGCAAGCGCCCTCGCCTGTTGATGAAAAGCAATTGCGCGAACTGCATATCCGTTTACGGCAACCCGAAGTCAAGGCCTAGTGGTCCTTGCTTTGCGTTGAAGTCTGTGTGCTCTTAAACAGGCGATGACTGCCGGCGCCGGCAGCATCGACCACCATGTCTTTGCTTCGCGTCGTTAGCTATAACATCCACAAAGGTCGCTCGCTCTCGGGGCGCGACTCAATGGTTGACTTGCGACTCGGGCTGCATGGCCTGCGGCCCGATCTTTTATTTTTGCAAGAAGTGCAAGGGCGCAACGAGCGCCACGGTCGTTTGCACGCCCAGCATGAGTCGTTGGCTGCCGCCCTGCATATGGGGGTGGCCTATGGCTGCAACGCCATTAAAAGCCGCAGCGATCATGGCAACGCGTTGTTGTCTCGCCACGACATTTTGAGTTTTGAAAACCAGGATATTTCAGATCATCGTTTAGAGCAGCGTGGCCTGTTGCATAGCGTGATCGCGGTGGGCGGGCGCGAGGTGCATTGCTTTGTCGTACACCTTGGGTTGTTTGCAGGCGGACGCGTGCGCCAGATCGAAGTGATGACTGAACGCATCAAGCGGATGGTGCCGGCCGACGCACCGATCTTGATTGCCGGCGACTTCAATGACTGGAAAGACCGCCTGGCCCCCTTGTTTGTGCAACAGTTGGGTGTGTATGAAGTTTTTGCTAATGCACCGCGGACGCAAGGGATGATGCCCAAGCTGCGTGAATCGATGCACCAATTACGCGGCGTGTGGCGGGGTGACTCGCCTTTAGAAATTCGCGCGGGGATGTTTCGCCGTGAGACCTTGCGCAAAAATCAGTTGTCGATGGAGGGTGCGTATAGCCCAACGCCACCACCGCGCACCTTTCCCAGCGCGTTTCCGTGGCTACGCTTAGATCGTATTTATCAGCGCGGCTTTGCGGTACGTAGTGCGCGCGTGTTGCGGGGTAGACCCTGGTCGCAGTTGTCAGATCATTCGCCGATCATTGCTGAGCTTGAGTTGCCTTAGTGAGCAATCGGTAGGGGTCAGTGCTGCGCGGGCGACTCGTCGTTAATAGTCGCCCCCCTTACCACTCAACGCCACACCAATTCTTAGCAGCACATAGGCGAGGCCGTCGGTTAAACGCGTGAGCAGCGGGCGATGCGCGTAGAGCGAATGCTCAATGACTTTACTGCCATGTGTTATCGCGGTTTCAAGCGATTGGCGCAAGGTCTGTGTGAAGACTGCATCATCGATCAAGACATTGGCTTCGCGCGCCAATAACAAACTAAAGGGATCCAGGTTCGACGACCCCACCGTGGCCACCTCATCCATCACGGCCACTTTGGCGTGCAAAAAGCTTGGCAGGTACTCATAGATTTCAATCCCCGCTTTCAAAAACTGATCGTAGATCCAGCGGGCGGCGTGATACTGCATGTGATATTCAATTTTGCCCTGCAAAAGCAGCTTGACGTTGACACCACGCCTGGCCGCCTGGATCAGCGCATGCCGTAGTTTGTGACCGGGTAAAAAATAGGCGTTGGCAAGGATGATGGTGTGTTGCGCGCGTTCAATGCCTTCAAGATAAGCGGCTTCAATTGATTTGCGATAACGCAGGTTGTCACGCAGCACCAAGGCGGCCTGTACAACGCCCGTAGAAGGCTGCAGCGTGGCGCGATGACGGTGGTGCCTAAAACGCAAATGCCGCCAGGTGCGGGGGGCCCTGACTAACAGTCGCCAGTTCAGCTGCAGCCAAAGTAGATCTTGCGCGTGTACCGCCTCGGCCACGATGGGCCCCGTCAGTTGCACTGCATAATCAAAGCGCGGGTCGGTGATGCG
>CAIYCP010000107.1 GCA_903924715.1 uncultured beta proteobacterium | reverse complement strand
TCGTTGGCGCGACGTTTCCGAATGAATTGGCAGCGGTACGCAAGGCGGTAGGCGACAGCGTGCCTTTATTGGTGCCCGGCATTGGTGCGCAAGGGGGTGACGTTGCGGCGACCTGTGCAGCTGGCTGCAACGCGCAAAAAACTGGGATGATGATTAATTCGTCGCGCGCGATCTTGTATGCAAAAGGTGATGGCCACTGGACTGAAGCCGCAGCGGCGGTAGCGCGTCAAACACGTGATGACATCAACGCGCATCGCTAGGGCTCGAACGCTTAAGTTTCTTTCAGCAGCAGCTGGCCAGTCGCTAACGAGAATGCCACCGAGTTTTCACGCACAGCTTTGCGATCGCCTTCAAATACTTTAGAAATCGCGTGCACCACCACCCCTGACGGCCGGCGCTGTGCAAAGCCAAACCATACCAAGCCCACAGGCTTGCCAGGCGAGCCACCACCGGGGCCTGCGATGCCTGTAGTGGTCAAGGCAAGCGTGGCGCGAGGTGCCATGTTTAAGACCCCCACGGCCATCTGGCGTGCAACCTCTTCGCTGACCGCGCCAAACTGCAACAGCGCCTGAGGCGTGACGCCTAATTGCGCTTGTTTAGCCGCGTTGCTATAGGTGACCCACCCTTGATCAAACCAGGCGCTTGACCCTGCGATCGCCGTCGCGGCGCCAGACAGCAAACCGCCCGTGCAAGACTCAGCCGTGGCCAACAAGCCTTTGTGTTTGATAAGAAGCTCACCGAGTTCGGTAGCTAGCTGATCGATCTGTGTTGACATATTTTTACCTGTGAACGCGTGAACAACAAACGCAAAGAGATAGAAGCCGATTACAGAGTAACGCCCAACCGAACCACAATTGCCATGACTAAAAGCGTGTAACCCGCTGCCAGCAAATCATCGAGCATCACACCAACGCCACCTTTAAAGCGCGCATCGACTTGTCGGATTGGAGGAGGCTTGACGACATCAAAAAATCTAAACAGCACGAAAGCGAGTGCTTGGGCGGGCAAGCTTTGGGGCACAAGCCAGAGCACCAGCCAAAACGCCACAAACTCATCCCAAACAAGGCCGACATGGTCGGGCACGCCAAGTTGCTTGGCCACGCGCTCGGCAGCCCAACAGCCATAAATAAAACAGACCAGCAAGAAAAGGCCGATGTAAAGGTCGCTGACTCCAGGTGCGGCTACACTCCAGAGAAACCAGGCCAGTAACGTCGCCCAGGTGCCAGAGCCCGGACGCAACAAACCAGACCCCATGCCAAACATCAACATGCGACCCGGATCAGAAAACACCCACGCCGCCTTAGGCCAACTTGTACGGTGTCTTTTTGAAACGTCAGTCATTGTGGGTTAAATCCTGAAGTGGTCGAAGCCGCTCGGCAAATCAGATAACGCAGTGCCGGTCTGATCATAAACGACTAGCCCTGACTCTTTACGAATCGTGCCGATACAAGTCAGGGCAACACCAAGCGTTTGGCCGATTTTTTCAAGCATTGCGCGCTGGGCGGGCGCAGCAGTAAAACACAGCTCATAGACGTCGCCACCGGCAAGCACAGCGCGGCGCAGCACCTCGGGCGGCAGTACGTGCTTAGGTAGACCACTTAAGGCAGGGTGCGCGGGTAGGCGCTGCTCGTGCAGTTCTGCACCAACACCACTGCCGGCGAGGATATGCCCAAGGTCTTGAAGCAGGCCATCTGACACATCAATCGCAGCGTGGGCATAGGCACGCAACTGTTGACCCAATTCAACGCGAGGCGTTGGCCACTCAAGCGCGCGGCGCGTTGACTGCAAGAGTGCGGCGTCGAGCGGGATTTCACCCGCGAGCATCCGACAGGCGATATCGGCGGCTCCGAGAGTGCCCGACACCCAGATGTCGTCGCCAACTTGTGCAGCGTTGCGTCTTAGCGCCAAGCTTGGTTCGACTTCACCAAACACTGTCACGCTAAGTGTGATGCCTTGCTGACTTCGAGTAGTGTCGCCACCAATTAATTCGCAGCCATGCTGAGCAGCCAGCGCATAGAAGCCATCGGCAAACTGCTGCACCCACGCCTCATCGATCGCGGGCAAACCCAGTCCAAGTAAGCAACCAAGCGGACGCGCACCGATCGCAGCCAAATCTGAAAGATTCACGGCAAGGGCTTTGTGCCCCAACGAACGCGGATCAACGTCTGAAAAAAAATGCCGTCCTTCAAGAAGAAGGTCTGTGCTGGTCGCTACTTGCAAGCCTGGCGTGACCCCGAACAAGGCACAATCATCACCGCCCCCTAACAAACCTGCAGAGACAGGCCTGCTAAAGAAACGTTTGATCAAGTCAAATTCGGTGGCCACAAGCGCGCTCAGCGACGCACCGGGGTTCGCGCTTCTGCTGCGCGTGTTTCAGCGGCTAATTTGTCGAGGACACCGTTGACGAACTTAAAACCATCGGTACCACCAAAGGATTTGGCAAGTTCGACCGCCTCGTTAATGGCAACGCGATAAGGCACCTCGATGTGATGAATCAACTCGAAGCTACCAATCAACAAAATTCCGTGCTCGATGGGCGAAAGCTCAACAATCGGGCGATCAACAAAGGGTGCAAATTTTTCACGCAGTGCCCCCGCCTCTTTCATTGAGCCATGCAGCAAGGTTTTAAACCACGCGGCGTCCGCGAGTTCAAACTCTTCCTCTTCGTGAAGATGCGCTTCGATCTCGCCTGCGTCTTGCAAACTATCTGTGCCGCTGACTAGCCACGCGTATAGCCCCTGCAAGGCCAACTCGCGTGCGCGCCGGCGCGCGCTGCGCACTGGCTGCACACCCGCTGAATTAGCGTCGTGCTTCGGCTTGTTCAAGATCTTCGCCCTCTTCGTCGTCTGCTTCAGGCTCAAGCGCTGCGACTAAGTTAGCCATTTCAACGGCACACTGCGCGCAATCACGGCCTTTATCCGCTGCGCGCGCTTCGGCTTGCTCATCCGTTTCTGTCGTGAGCACACCGTTGGCTACGGGAATACCGGTTTCCAGTGCAATCCGAGAAATCGCGGCAGCACTTTCGTTGCTGACGATTTCGAAGTGATAGGTTTCACCCCGGATCACCGCGCCAAGCGCAATCAAGGCATCAAACTCAAAGGTTTCGGCCATGCGGGCAAGCGTCACACCAAGTTCAAGCGCACCGGGCACGGTCACAACCATAATGTCGCGCTCGTCAACGCCAAGTGCTTCAAGCTCTTGCAAGCAGGTGTCGAGCTCGATCAAGCCGATATCTTCGTTAAAGCGGGCACGCACAATACCGATGTGCAAGCCTTCTCCGTTCATGTCTGGCTCTAAAGTAAAGGGGCTCATGGTGTGCTTCCTATGTGTTGCGATTGGGATGTTGATGGTCATAGCCTGTGATGTCCAGACCAAAACCAGGCATGATGCTGGGCATTTTGCGAGGACGCGCCATCAGACGCATTTGACCGACTTTAAGATCACGCAAAATTTGTGCGCCCATACCGTACGTGCGTAAATCCATGCGGCCCGACTCACGCTTAACGGTGGGCTTAGTTTGACCCGGCCAGGCACCGACTTGATTAAACAAATGCTCGGCTGAGCCCTGGCAATTTAAAAACACCATCACGCCTGCTGGCGCCGCTTTGATGGCCTGCAGCGCTTCGGCCACGCCCCAGGTATGACCGGCGCTATGAATATCGAGCAGATCAAGCATTGAGGTCGGTTCGTGCACGCGCACCAAGGTTTCACGCAGTGGATCGACCTGGCCAGAAATCAAGGCGATGTGGGGGTTGCCCGCAACCGTATCACGGTACGCCACCATCTGAAATGTGCCCCAGGCGGTTTGGATCTCGCGTGTTCCTACACGCTCAATCACAGATTCGTGTTCGCTGCGATACTGAATCAGATCGGCAATCGTGCCAATTTTTAACTTGTGTGTGCGACCGTACTCGATCAGGTCGGGCAGGCGCGCCATCGTGCCATCTGGCTTAAGAATTTCGCAAATGACGGCCGCGGGCGTTAACCCCGCCATGCGCGTGAGGTCACAGCCGGCTTCAGTATGCCCAGCGCGCACCAAAACGCCCCCAGGAACCGCTTTCAGTGGAAAGATATGGCCGGGTTGCACAAGATCTTGTGCTTTGGCATCACGCGCCACAGCCACCTGGACGGTACGCGCCCGATCTGCGACCGAGATGCCCGTTTCGACGCCCTCAGCCGCTTCAATGGAAACGGTGAAGTTTGTGCCGTAAGCGGTGCCATTGCGCGCCGACATCAGGGGGAGCTCGAGCTGCTTGCAGCGCTCTTCGGTCAGCGTCAGGCACACCAAGCCACGCCCATGGGTGACCATAAAATTAATCGCCTCGGGGGTCACAAACTCGGCCGCCATCACCAAGTCGCCCTCGTTTTCACGGTCTTCTTCGTCAACCAGAATCACCATTCGCCCAGCACGAAGCTCGTCAATGATCTCGGAAACAGGCGAGATCGCGGAGGCGGGCACGGGGTCAGACGAGCTTGCGAGTGAAATTTTGGCGGACATGATGTTTAAATAAACGGGCTTCAGTAGACGCCTATTATAGAATCGTTCAGCAGGATCCCCTCGGCGCCCTCCAAAACCCTTGAAAAGCCCCATGCAAGCACTTCATACGATGGATTTAAGCGTGGCGAAACAGATTCGCTTTGTGTTGACGGATATTGACGACACCGTCACGACAGAAGGCAGACTCACGGCCGCCGCCTACGAAGCGCTTGAACAGTTATCGGCGGCTGGGATCACTGTGATCCCGATTACGGGGCGCCCCGCCGGCTGGTGCGACCATATCGCCAGAATGTGGCCTGTTTTTGCTGTGGTCGGCGAAAACGGCGCGTTTTACATGCGCTACGACCGCAGCGCGCGCAAAATGGTAACGCACCAATGGGCCACTCAGGTACATTTGGAAGCCAATCGAAAAAAACTTGACCACCTTGCTCTTGAGATTTTGCAAACCGTGCCGGGCTCTGCGCTTGCGAGCGACCAAAGCTATCGCCTAGCGGATCTGGCCATCGACTTTTGTGAAGACGTCGAGCCACTGCCCGACGCGGCCGTGCAACAGATTGTGTCGCTTTTTAAACGCGCCGGCGCACAGGCCAAAGTCAGCTCCATCCATGTCAATGGCTGGTTTGGCGACTACGACAAGTTATCCATGACCAAAACACTCTTTGCCCGCGAGTTCGGCACTCACCTTCAAGGCGACGACACACAGATTTTGTTTATTGGGGATTCGCCCAACGATGAGCCAATGTTTGAGTTTTTTAGCTCTTCGGTGGGTGTCGCGAATATTCAAAAGCAATTACATCGTTTGACGCATCGACCCAAGTTTGTAACCCCTTCTGAGGGGGGCACCGGTTTTGTTGAAATGGCCCGCCAACTACTCGTTGCGCGCAAAGTCTGATTCAAGTGATATAGATCAAATGCACCGGCACCGGAAGCACTTACACTTGCCCTGAAAACTAGCGACTATATTTACCCCCATTTTTTCAGATTTATGACATGTCATCATTTTTGACCTTGTGGGTCACTACAATGCCGCGCAACACTCACCCTAAAGTTAGCCATGGCTGAACAAGAACTCAAGCTACACGTACCAAAAGAGGCACGCGCAGGCGTTGAGAAAGACCTATTGCGCGGTCGGGTCACGCGTGTGCATTTGCAAGCTTTTTATTTTGATACCCCTAAGCGCGACCTCGTACGCGCCAGAATTGCGTTGCGTTTACGGCGCGAAGGTGAGCAGTGGGTGCAAACCCTCAAAATGCCGGGTGAAAATTCGCTATCGCGCATTGAAATCAACCATGACCGCCCTACGCCTGATCTCGATCTGAGCGTCTATGCGACAGAACCTTTTGCAGCCGTGCTGGCAAAGCACGCTGAGACGCTGTCAATTTGTTACGAAACAGACGTACAACGGATTTTCAGGCAAACGCGTACCGAATTAGGCGTATTAGAAATTGCGTTTGATACAGGACTGCTGCGTGCCGGCGCGCTTGAACTCCCCATTTCTGAAGTTGAATTCGAGCTCAAACGCGGCGCGCTTGCCGCAGTGTTTGCGCTTGGCAAAAAATGGCAACAGGCGCACGGCTTGATTTTAGATGTGCGCAGCAAGTCTGAACGGGGCGATCGCTTGGCGTCACTGAACGCCGAGTTGAGAACGATTGATGAGCAGACGGCAGAGCGCCAAGAACCATCTCGGCGCAGCGCGATTGCTCAGTTTTGGGGCGCGCGCACCGCTGAAAACATTACCCTGCATCCGAAAATACAAGCTCACTCTGCACTCGCAGCCGTCAGTGCAGAGTGTCTGGACCAGATCATTCGCAATACGGCAATCTTGGCCGAGGTTGACACCGCCGGTATTTATCAGGCTAGCGGCGCCGAGCATGTGCATCAGCTACGCGTAGGCATCCGCCGTTTGCGCTCTGCCTGGTCGTTTTTTAACGGGATTGCTGCGCTTCCTTCAGAACAACTGCGTACTGACATCAAGATGCATTTTTCCAAGCTAGGTGGCACGCGCGATGATGACGTGCTGAAAGAGACCTTGCTGCCGGTGCTCAGTGCAGCCGGGCAACCCCCGCTGATTCTTGACGATGGGCTCGCACCACCAGACACCGAAAACGTCGCCCTGAGTCGCAGTTTTCAGACTTGGCTACTCGACATGCTTGCGTGGACGGTACTGCCGGCTGCACCCCTCGCACCGCCCCTGCCGAATCCAGCTCCGGTCGGGGTCGCTCCCGCCGAAGTCGAGGCCTCTACAGAGGCAGCTTTAGCATTCAACACCGATCTCAAAACGGTAGCAGGTACTCACATCCAAGCGCCCTTAGCGCTCAAAGACGCACTCATTAAAAAGCTAAAAAAATGGCATCGGCGTTTGTTGCAAGACGGTTTGCTATTTGATCAGCTTGATATCGAACCGCGACACGCACTCAGAAAGCTTGGGAAAAAATTGCGTTACGCCTTGCAATTTACCGAGTCACTGTTACCGACGGCTCGACTCAAGGCCTACCGCAAACAACTGGCAACTGTGCAGGATATTTTGGGTGAGATGAACGACTTAGCCGTCGCACGGGATCGTTTTATTCTTTTGCGTGATACACAACCTAGCGCCTGGTTTGCCTGCGGTTGGATTACCTCGCGTCTGGATGCGTTGACGCAAGACGCCTGCGCGGCGTTTAAGCAGCTTTCACGCACCGAGACGTTTTGGCGTTAATACCCCAAAGCACTCGAGTGTTCGGCTGAACACTCGACACTGCTGGGCGACTGAACCCGGTCTGTCTTAGGTTGGTTACTGACCGACGACTGCGGCAGCAAACTCGGCCGCCACAAAGGGTTGCAGGTCCTCAATGCGCTCGCCCACACCAATCCAATACACCGGAATCGGGCGCACGCCTTGTGCACCGGCAGCGACCGCGGCGAGCGTGCCGCCTTTAGCCGTGCCATCGAGCTTGGTCACGATCAACCCCGTTAAGCCAACGGCTGCATCAAACGCACGAATCTGCGACAACACGTTTTGACCTTGATTGCCATCGACCACCAGTAACACCTCGTGCGGTGCCGTGGGATCAGCTTTGGCGATCACTCGGCGAATTTTTTTAAGCTCGTCCATGAGGTGCAACTGCGTGGGCAAGCGCCCAGCGGTATCCACCATCACCACATCCATGCCACGCGCCCGACCCGCGTTGACCGCATCAAAAGCTACTGCTGCTGGATCGCCCCCGTCTTGGGCAATCACATCGACGTTATTGCGCGAACCCCATTCAACCAGTTGTTGTCGTGCCGCCGCTCTGAAGGTGTCACCTGCGGCAAGCAGCACGCGTGCACCTTCTTTTTGCAAACAAAACGCGAGTTTGCCGATCGAAGTGGTTTTGCCTGCGCCGTTTACACCCGTCATCATTACGATGAGCGGTTTGACACGACCCACTTCAAAAGGTTTTTCTAATACCCGCAGGTGGTCCGCCAACACCTCACGCAGCGCCTGCCTGACGTCTGAGGCCTCTTCGATGCGGTCTCGCTTGACCCGTGCCCTTAAAGCCACCAAGAGCTGTTCGGTGGCTTCAACCCCCGTGTCAGCCATAATCAATGCGGTCTCAAGGTCTTCGAACAGTGCTTCGTCAACGCGTACACCAACAAAAATCCCACCAATGCTTTTGCCAGTTTTGGCTAAGCCCCCACGCAGCTTGGCTAGCCATGATGATTTTTGTTCTGCCTCATCTGAATCTTCTGACTTTTCTGCGTCTTCTGAGTCTTCTGCCTGCTCTTTTAGGGGATCGCCTTTCCAAGCTTCACCGATGAGGTCATCCTCCTCTGCAGCCACGGAGGGAGTCGCCATCGCCTCGTCATCAGCCAAGTCCTCAGCCTTTGACTCGAACTCACTACCTCTTGGGGACGGCTCTGGGTTACGCTTGAACCATCGGCTCAACAGGCTCGCACGTGGCGCCTCTGTAACCGCATCCTCGACCGCAGGGGCTGTTTGGTCAGCGCTCTGAAGGCTTTCATCGGAAAGTTGGGGGTCGCCGTTAGGCGGGGGCACGTGATTGATCTCCGCGCTCAGGTCAGCGTGAACGGTCTCAGGTGCGGGCTGGCCCGCCTCTGAGTCAGCTTGCTGCTCAGGGGCAATTGGGTCGGACGGGTCGGATTTTTTCTTGAAGAAGCGAAACATAGTGAAGAAGTATATTCGGATCGTCGCAGGTCAGTATCGTCGGACGCCCATCGAGGTGATTGAAGCCGAGGGTTTGCGCCCGACGCCCGATCGCGTGCGTGAAACCTTATTTAACTGGCTGAATTTTTTTTGGGGTGGCGAATTTTCGAATAAACGGGTGCTTGATCTCTTTGCGGGTAGCGGTGCCCTGGGCTTTGAAGCGGCCTCGCGAGGCGTCGCACACGTACAGATGGTTGAGCAACAACCCAAGGCACTACTCGCTTTAAGGGCGTTGCGTGACAAGATTGGTGCCGATATGGTGCGAATTCATGCTGGCGATGCAAAGTTAGTTTTAGACCGCCTGGAGGCCGCCCGGTTTGATTTAATCTTTCTAGACCCGCCCTTTGGTCAAAATTGGCTTGAATTCTTGTGGCCCAAGCTAGGCGATTTGTTAGAACCCAACGGTCTTGTTTATATTGAGGCTGAAAAACCAATAATTATGCCCACGGGGTACAGCTTATTGCGCCAAGACCGCGCCGGGGCCGTACACTATCACCTCATCCAAATTGCTGCATTGCAAAAATGATCACTGCTATCTATCCCGGAACCTTCGATCCCTTGACCCGCGGTCACGAAGATTTAGTTCGCCGCGCGGCAAGTTTATTTGACCGCGTTGTGGTTGGTGTTGCGCATAGTCGCAACAAAAAACCATTTTTCTCGGTTGACGAGCGCGTTGAAATTGCACGCGAAGTCTTAGGTCATTATCCCAACGTCAAAGTTGCAAGCTTCGCGGGTTTGTTGAAAGACTTTGTTCGCGAACAAGAAGGCCGAGTCATCGTTCGCGGCTTACGCGCGGTATCTGACTTTGAATACGAGTTTCAAATGGCTGGTATGAACCGCCACCTGTTACCCGAAGTCGAAACCTTGTTTATGACGCCCTCGGATCAATATCAATTTATCTCGGGCACCATCGTGCGCGAAATCGCAGAGCTTGGCGGTGACGTCAGTAAATTCGTTTTTCCGTCTGTTGATCGCTGGTTGCAAGCCAAAGCCAAAGAGCGGCGCGAGCAAGGCATCACGCCACCACTCGGTAGCTAACTGACGTGGCGCTGCGCATCACCGACGAGTGCATCAATTGCGACGTGTGCGAACCACAATGTCCAAATGATGCAATCTCGATGGGCGCAGAGATCTACGTGATTAATCCGAGCGCATGTACAGAGTGTGTTGGGCACCATGACGAGCCGCAGTGCAAAGTTGT
>CAIYCP010000106.1 GCA_903924715.1 uncultured beta proteobacterium | reverse complement strand
TGTGCGAACATGAAGCCGATCCCGATCTCTTCAATACACTCGGTGATCTGTGCAGGCGATAACGCTAAGTTCGCGCCAAGCGCTTCAAGTACATCCGCACTACCCGAAGACGACGAGGCACTACGCCCGCCGTGTTTGGCAATGGGCACGCCCGCAGCCGCCGCAACAAACATGGCCGTGGTTGAAATATTAAAAGTATTGCTGCCATCGCCGCCGGTACCACACATGTCGACCATATCTTGTGGATTAGTAACGTGTACGGGTGTTGCGAATTCACGCATCACTGTGGCAGCCGCGGTGATTTCGCCGACCGTTTCTTTTTTAACGCGTAGCCCCATTAACAGCGCAGCAGCGATGGTGGTCGACATTTCGCCACGCATCAGCATCCGCATGAGGTGCAGCATCTCATCGTGAAAAATCTCACGATGTTCAATGCAGCGCAAAAGGGCTTCGTTAGGAGTAATCATTGCGTTCAAGCCTTGGCAGAGTCAAGTTCAAGAAAGTTACGTAGCAGGGCGTGGCCATGCTCGCTTAAGATTGATTCGGGATGAAACTGTACGCCATAAATCGGTAAGGTTTTGTGCCGCACACCCATGATTTCGCCATCGGCAGTTTGTGCGGTGATCGCCAAGCAGTCTGGAATTGTGGCACGCTCGATGGCCAGCGAGTGATAACGAATCACTGTAAAGGGTGAGGGCAGGCCTTTGAACACATCGGTATTGGCATGCGTGATTTGCGAGGTTTTGCCGTGCATGATTTGTTGGGCACGTACGATCTTGCCGCCAAAGGCTGCGCCGATCGCTTGATGCCCGAGGCACACGCCCAAGATTGGTTTTTTGCCAGCGTAATGTTTGATCACGTCAATCGAAATGCCCGCCTCAGCTGGTGAGCAGGGCCCAGGCGATACGCAGATGTGATCGGGCGCAAGCGCATCAATCTCAGCCAGTGTGATCTGGTCGTTGCGATACACGCGCACATCCTGGCCAAGTTCGCCAAAGTATTGCACCAAATTGTAGGTAAACGAATCGTAGTTATCGATCATCAGTAACATGGTCTAAATCCTGGTCGTGTCAACGGGCTGCTTTCAAAACGGGTCATCAAGCCCGGTTTGCACTTGTTCGGCCGCGCGCAACACCGCACGGGCTTTTGCCTCAGTTTCTTGCCATTCAAGTTCGGGATCTGAATCGGCCACAATACCGGCGGCGGCCTGTACGTACAGCATGCCGTCTTTGATGATGCCAGTACGAATGGCGATTGCCACATCCATTTCGCCGCCGTAACTTAAGTAACCTGCAGCCCCACCATAGATGCCACGCCGCACGGGTTCGAGCTCATCAATCATCTGCATGGCACGCACTTTGGGTGCGCCGGTCAAGGTGCCTGCCGGAAACGAAGCGCGCAAGACATCCATATTGCTCATGCCCGCCTCAAGGGTGCCGGCGACGTTTGAGACCAGGTGCATAACGTGTGAATAGCGCTCGATCACCATGGTGTCAGTGACCTCGACGGTACCGATTTTGGCGACACGGCCCACATCGTTGCGCGCGAGATCAATCAACATGACGTGCTCGGCACGCTCTTTCGGATCGGCCAGCAATTCTGCAGCCAGCGCGGCATCGAGTTCGGGTGTGGCACCGCGCTTGCGGGTGCCGGCTAAGGGCCGAATCGTGATCGTCGTTTCGGGGGCCGAACCTGCGGGGGCGCCTTCTTTAAGCGGCAGCGCTTCTTGCCGGACCAGAATTTCTGGAGAAGCACCCACCACTTGAAAATCGCCGAAGTTCCAGTAGTACATATAGGGCGAGGGGTTCAGGCTGCGCAGCGCACGATAGAGCGAGAGCGGTGAATCGCTGAAGGGTTTGGTAATGACTTGCCCGACTTGGACTTGCATCAGATCGCCAGCTGCAATGTATTCTTTGGCGCGTAACACGGCGGCCAGATAGTCGGCTTTAGCGAAGTGCCGCTCTTCAGCGGTGACGACGCTTGAATGGCTGTAGGGGATTTCAATTGGCTTGCGCAATCGGATTCGCAAGTCTTTGAGGCGTTGCTGGGCACGACTAAAGGCCTCGGGCTGCGCGGGATCTGCGTACACCATCAAATAGATACGCCCAGCCAAGTTGTCAACAATGACGAGCTCATCGACTTGCAACAATAAGATATCAGGTGGGCCTTCGCCCATTCCGGCTGGGTAGGGCTTGGTGGCCGGACCTAATTTGGGCTCGATGTGTCGCACCGTGTCGTAGCCAAAATACCCGGCCAAGCCGCCTGCAAAACGCGGCATGCCAGGGCGCAACGCCACTTTGAAACGCGCTTGATATTGCGAAATAAAAGCGAGCGGATCACCTTGATGGGTTTCAACGATCTTGTCGTCGTGCAACACCTCAGTGGTGGTGCCACGCGCGCGGATGACGTTGCGGGCAGGTAGTCCAATAAAGGAATAACGACCAAAGCGTTCACCGCCCACAACCGACTCGAGCAGACAAGAGTTTTTGCCGCCTTGCGGACCGCTGTGTGCGAGTTTCAGGTAAATCGCCAAGGGGGTATCTAGGTCGGCATAGGTTTCTGCGACCAGAGGGATTCGGTTATAGCCTTGGGCGGCGAGCGCTTTAAATTCAATTTCAGTCATTTTTAGGCAATTCTCGTATTTGAATCGACCGGGTGAAACAATAAAAAAGCCCGGCCATGGTTGGACGGGCTTGGTTTGTGCGTTTAGTCTGGTGGCCTAAGCCTTGAGACGGACTGCTGACGAAACCCTACCCGATGCAAAGACGCCACCAACGCCACCAGGCGCCAGTTACGGTTTGAATCGGATTGAATGATTTCATCTTTAAATTTTGCTTTTTAGGCCGTTTACCGTGCTGCAACCCAGTGGGCGGCAGCCTCAATTGAGTCAACTATAGCATCGACATCCAGGGTTTGCACGCTTTGCCCCTCGTTATACCCGTAGGGTACGGCTAAAACGCTACAGCCAGCGGCACGCGCCGACTGGGCGTCGTTGATCGAGTCACCCACGGCTACGCTGCGTGCGGGCGTACTTTTTAGCAGACTGCAGGCGTGCAGCATCGGGGCCGGATGTGGTTTGGCCTGCGGCAAGGTATCGCCGCAGACGACGGCTTGAAAGTAAGGCGCCAAGCCTGTGCGTTTAAGCAAAGGCAGGGTGAATTCGGTTGCCTTGTTGGTGACGACGGCTAGACGCAGCCCCATACTTTTCATGAGCTCAAGACCCGAAATCACCCCGTCGAACATGACGGACTGATCACCATTGACCCGATGCAGATTGCGAAAATAAGACTCGCGCGCTCGTTCAAAGAGCTCGGGCGAAATCGAGGCAGGGTCGGCGTCTGCCGTCAGCATGCGCATGACAAGGTTTTTTGCCCCTTTGCCAATGAACGTTGCGATCTGCGCTTGGGGCAGGCTTGACAGCCCAAGCTCTTGGCGCATGGTGTTGGCCGCATTGGCCAGATCAGGGATGGTGTCCATTAAGGTGCCATCCAGATCGAGCAAGACTGCATCGAACGACTGGCTTTTGCGTGCAGGGGTATTGTTCAGAGCAGTTCTAGACAGAGACATTTTGTTGTGTGGGTTAACCAAGCGCGAGTTCTTCGCGCATTTTTTTGATGACGGCAGCATAGTCGGGTTGCCCGAAAATCGCTGAGCCTGCGACAAAGGTATCGGCCCCGGCTTGGCGAATTGAGCGGATGTTGTCGACTTTAACGCCGCCATCCACCTCAAGCGCGATGGGTTGGCCGCCCGCCTGTACATGCGCATTGATTAAGGCGCGCGCTTGCCGAAGTTTATCGAGCGTACCTGGAATAAAACTTTGGCCGCCATAGCCTGGGTTAACCGACATCAGCAAAATAATATCGACCTTTGTCATGACATGTGCAAGCCAATCGAGCGGCGTGGCCGGATTGTCCCAATCCTTCGGCAGCCACCGCGCCACGATGTTGCGCACCAGAAACCAGCCGATCCCCAGGCGCAGAAGGCTGCCAATGCACGCCTTAGTCAGGGTGGCGTCGTCCGACTTGGGATCGTCGTACGACAACTTGATGATCTGGTCAACGGCCTCCGCCATGAAGCCGAGGGCCGGCCCGCCAACCAGGCGGAGCAGGAACTCGCGCTCGGCGATCGGCTTGATCTTCTGCAGCACCAGCCAGCGCTCGCCCTTGCTGTCGCTGCGGGTGGCGAGATAGGTTTTGTGGAACCAGTCTGCGGCGGCACCGGTGCTGGCGCCGCGCACGATGTCGACGACTGGGGTATCGGGCAGCCCCAGCGCCCAGGTCAGGACGGCGCTGCCGGTGAACGCGCCGACGAACACGATCTGCCGTTCGGTTTCGGACCAGCTCTTGTTGGCCTTGCATTCGTTCGCGTAAGCGAGATCGGTGCCCGGGGGGAGTCCCCGGTCGCTACGCACCCGCATTTCCTTCATGCCATAACATTGCTCCACGGCGCGCGCGAGCTTGTCACAGACCCAGTGCACGGTGCCGACCCACACGCCCCCGGCCAGACTGCCCCAC
>CAIYCP010000105.1 GCA_903924715.1 uncultured beta proteobacterium | reverse complement strand
AGCTGGTTTCGTTTTTAAAGCAGATGTCACAGTATCCAAGTTTGCGTGTTCAAGGCCTGATGACGATGGCCGTGTTGTCGCCCGATCCAGTGGCTGTGCGCAGCTGTTTTGCGCAACTGCGGCAGTTGCGCGATCAAGCGCTCCAAGCGGGCATTGTGGGGGTGTCGCTCGATCGTTTGTCGATGGGGATGAGCGGTGACTTTGAGCTGGCGATCGAAGAGGGGTCGACCGAAGTTCGCGTGGGCTCGGCTATCTTTGGTAGCCGCGCTGCGGCCACCTAGCGTTTAGTGCTTCATCCCCGCGCCATGGCCGTTTTCGGCTGCGCCGCCTGGGTTGTAAGTCGAGGGCTTGACGGTGAAGTTCACGCGCACATCACCCGCTTTTTCAAACTTGAGGACGACGGGCACAGTATCTCCCTGCTTAAAAGGCCCCGTTAATTGTAAAAACATGATGTGAAAACTGCCGGGCGCAAGCTTGGCCGAACCATTGGCGGGTACATCGACGCCTTGCACTTGACGCATTTTGGCGACACCGTTTTCGGTGAGAACCGTGTGCAGCTCGACCCGGGTGGCAGCCTCAGATTGCGCGGACAGTAGGCGGTCAGTCGATGAAGTCGGGTTGTTAATTTGCAGATAGCCGGCACCGTTTGTTTGCCCGGGCACCGAGGCTCGCACCCATAAATCATTGAGGGCTAAAGAGCCCGCCGTAAAGTCAGCGGCTTGGGTGGGCGACAGCATGCCGACCCACAGCGCGAGTGCGGCCAGCGAGTGACCAAACCTGAAGAAGTTTAGAAAAATAGTCATGAACATGCTCTTAAATCAAAGTAAATGTCAGTGAAAAAGTTGCCTGCAATCTGAGGCATCAGCCGCTATTAGACACCGTAACGGCGTAAGGCTTTCAAATCCAGCACTTCAACCGCACCATATTCAACATGCACCAGCCCAAGCCCTTCTAGTGCACGCAGTGCCTGGTTCACGCGTTGGCGCGAAAGTCGGGCCAGATAACCAATCTCTTCTTGAGTGATGGCCAAGCGCATGCCCATTCCGGGATACAGCAGCGGGTTAAATAGTTCGGCCAGACAGCGTGCGACCCGCGCATCCGGGTCGTGCAGGCGATCAGATTCCGCCTTTCCAATAAATTGCGCCACGCGTTCGTTCAGTTGATGTAGTAAAAATCGATTAAATGCAATGCTGTGGTCGAGCAGCCATTCAAAGGTTGCCACTGGCACTCTGGCGATCACCGAGTCGCGCAGGGCCACCACGTCGTAGCGCCGCTGCTCGTGCTTCAGTAAGGAACCCTCTCCGATCCAGCCGCCCGCGGGCACCCCTGTCAGCGAGGCCAGTTTGCCGTCTGCATTGCCTACCGATATTTTGATCAGGCCCGAGATCACGCCAATCCACGCGAGCGAGGGCTCGCCGCGTCGCTCGATCATCGCGCCGGCTGAAACCTGTTGCAGGCTTGTGTCGTGTTCGACCCGGGCCCGTTGCTCAGCGGTGAGCAAGGGCATCCAAGCGGCAGAAAGTTCAAGTGACGGGCTGGACATCCGGATATACCCTAGTTTGGCCCCAAATGTCATCAAAACGACAGTTGGTTGACGTTTCAGCTTATAACTTGTTTACTAGTTTAGAAGCAAAAATAATCAAAACGGAGCACAAAGTCTGTCATGCAGCACTCGCCTATGACTCAGTCTGCGACTTTTGCCGCCCTCTTGCTTGAGCACGCACGTGTTCGCGGCGATCGACCAGCCTTGCGCGAGAAGCATCTGGGGATCTGGCAGATGCTGACGTGGCAGCAGGTATACGAACGGGTGCAAAAACTTGCCTGTGGCTTGGCAGCGCTTGGGATCAAACAGGGTGATCATGTCGCCGTGATTGGTGAGAACCGGCCGCAGCTGTATATGAGCATGATGGCGACTCAGGCGTTGGGCGGGGTGCCGATCCCTTTGTATCAAGACGCGGTCGCCCAAGAGATGGTGTACGTACTGCAAGATGCCTCGGTGAGCGTTGCGATCGTTGAAGATCAAGAGCAAGTCGACAAAATGTT
>CAIYCP010000104.1 GCA_903924715.1 uncultured beta proteobacterium | reverse complement strand
TTCGTCATTAAATTTGCTAACGTCAATGGCTCGGGCTCAGCCTCAGCGAATGAACTCTTTGCCAAAGCGATCTTGCGCATGGGCGTTCCGGTCAGCCCACGCAACATTTTTCCAAGCAATATTCAAGGTTTACCAACCTGGTATGAGGCTCGGGTCTGCGAACAAGGTTATTTAGGCCGACGTGGTGGCGTGGATATGATGGTTGCCATGAACCCGCAAACGTGGGATGCCGACATCGCTGAGATCGAACCGGGTGGCTACTTGTTTTACGACTCGACGCGTCCAATACCCGAGTCCAAGTTTCGTCCCGATATTAATGTTATTGGGATCCCACTGACCGAGATTAGTAACGCAACCTATACCGACCCACGTCAGCGTCAGTTATTTAAAAACATCATCTACGTCGGCGCGTTATCCATGCTGCTTGCCGTTGATGCCGAAGTTTTTGAAAAACTTTTTGCCGAACAGTACAAAGGTAAAGAGGCCCTCCTCGATTCAAATATCCGCGCACTGCATCTTGGGCGTGACTATGTGAAACAAAATCTGAAAGCGCCGCTTGGAATACGCGTACGCAAATCGGACAAGATCGGAGATCAGATTTTTACAGATGGCAACAGCGCTGCAGCGCTTGGCTGTGTGTACGGTGGCGCAACGGTTGCAGCCTGGTATCCGATCACGCCATCGTCTTCAGTGCCAGAGGCCTTTCAAAAATACTGCGACAAATATCGTACCGATGCCAACACTGGGCTAAATCGTTTTGCCATTGTGCAAGCCGAAGACGAGTTAGCCTCGATCGGTATGGTCGTAGGTGCGGGTTGGAACGGCGCGCGCGCCTTCACGGCAACATCGGGGCCCGGCATTTCGCTGATGGCTGAGTTTATTGGGCTTGCGTACTTTGCCGAGATCCCGGTGACGATCATTGACGTACAACGCGGCGGACCCTCAACCGGCATGCCTACACGTACGCAACAATCCGACTTGCTTGCTTGCGCCTACGCTTCTCATGGCGATACCAAGCACGTCATGCTGTTACCCGAAGATCCGTATGAGTGTTTTGAGTTTGCGGCCGCCTCACTTGATTTAGCAGATCGACTTCAAACACCGATTTTCTTCATGACTGACCTTGATATCGGGATGAATCAGCGCCTATCAAAGCCTTTTGTCTGGGACGATGCCCGCACGTATGATCGCGGCAAAGTCATGACCGCTGAAGAACTGGAAGCCGGCAAGGATTTTGGTCGCTATAAAGACGTTGACGGTGACGGTATCGCTTGGCGCACGCTGCCCGGCACACACCCAACCAAAGGCGCTTACTTTACCCGCGGCACCACACGCGATCCCTATGCACGCTACTCAGAACGTGGCCCAGACTACATCTACAACATGGAACGGTTGCTGCGTAAATTCGAAACGGCAGCAGATATGGTGCCACAACCAATATTTACCAAGGCACCCAAAGCGACTAAATTAGGCGTCATTTACTTTGGCTCAACAAGCCCGGCCATGCAAGAGGGGCTCGATATCCTGAACGCCGAAGGGCTTCATCTTGATGCGATGCGCTTACGGGCATTTCCATTTCCGGCGTCGGTGGCGGCCTTCATCGCTGAACACGAACAGGTTTACGTCGTTGAACAAAATCGCGATGCTCAAATGCATTCTTTGTTAGTCAATGAGCTCTCGATCGATCCCGCCAAGATGGTCAAAGTACTGCATTATGACGGCACCCCCATCACGGCACGCTTCATCACAGATTTTATTCGCAAGCATCTTAAGCCTGGCACCTCGACGAAGTCGAAAACCAACAAGCAAAAGGAAGTGGCATGACTTACATTACTAAGCCCGCCCTGCACCATCCCAGCCTTGTACAAAATAAAGTTGGCTATACACGTCGCGACTATGAGGGACGCGTTTCAACACTCTGTGCGGGCTGCGGACATGATTCAATTTCAGCCGCAATTGTTCAGGCCTGCTGGGAACTAGACATTGAGCCACATCGTGTCGCGAAGCTTTCGGGGATTGGTTGCAGCTCAAAGACCCCCGATTACTTTTTAGGTGCCTCACATGGCTTTAATACCGTGCACGGTCGCATGCCGTCAGTGTTAACGGGTGCAAATCTGGCAAATCGCGAACTGATCTACCTGGGTGTATCAGGAGATGGAGATTCAGCTTCAATCGGTTTGGGTCAGTTTGCCAACGCCATGCGCCGCGGCGTCAGTATGGCCTACATTGTTGAAAATAATGGCGTGTATGGTTTAACCAAAGGCCAGTTTTCAGCAACCGCAGACCGCGGCTCAAAAAGTAAGAAAGGTGTCGTGAATAACGATAGCCCGATTGATCTGGTTGGCCTTGCCTTGCAATTAGGTGCCACCTATGTGGGTCGCAGTTTCTCAGGCGATAAAGACCAACTCGTGCCCTTAATCAAAGGTGCGATTGGTCATGGTGGCGCAGCGTTTATCGACGTGATCAGCCCTTGTATCGCGTTTAACAATCATAGCGGCAGCACCAAGAGCTATGACTACGTGCGCGAACATAATGAAGCCGTGAGTCGCATCGACTTTTTTACTTCACGCGACGAAATCACCACGCAGTATGCGCCCGGCGAAGTCGTTGAA
>CAIYCP010000103.1 GCA_903924715.1 uncultured beta proteobacterium | reverse complement strand
CTTTACCAGTGCGCTACGGCTACTGGATCGCAGGCGTCTTACAAGGCGATTTAGGAGAGTCGGCTCGCACGCATCAACCGGTGCTTGAACTGATCTTGCAAAAGCTTCCGGTGACCCTTGAGTTGGCTCTTCTAGCGCTAATGATTGCTTTGGTCATTAGTATCCCCGCCGGCATCGTGTCGGCGGTATACAAAGGTAGCGCGCTGGATGCGGGTGCAACAGTCTTCGCACTCACCGGCTTATCTACGCCAAATTTTTGGCTCGGGATTATGCTGATCCTGTTATTTTCAGTTGAGCTCGGGTGGCTACCCGCCTCGGGCTATGTCAGCCCGTTTGAAAACTTACGCACCAACCTCGCTTCAATGATCATGCCCGCCTTTGTTTTAGGCAATGCGATCGCCGCCTCACTCATGCGGCACATGCGAAGCTCGATGCTACAGGAGCTTGGTGCAGATTATGTGCGCACCGCACGCGCAAAAGGTTTAAGCGAGCGTGTCGTGGTGCTCAAGCATGCATTGCGCAATGCCTTAACGCCTGTCATCACCTTGGGCGCACTTGAACTTGGCACTTTATTGTCAGGTGCCGTCTTGACCGAGCAGGTGTTTACGATTCCGGGCTTTGGCAAACTCATCATTGATGCGGTCTTTAATCGTGATTATGCAGTGGTGCAAGGTGTCGTGCTTGTTACTGCAACGACATACATCATGCTCAACTTATTTGCCGACATGGCCTACTTTATGTTGAATCCTCGCCTGCGCAAATGATCAATCCCCTCACCACCTCAAGCGCGGCGCTTACACCCCCTACCCTCAAAAAAGAGCCGGGCCCATGGCTGCGCGCCTGGCGCAAACTCAGGCGTAATCGCAAAGGTATGTTTGGGTTATACGTGGTACTGCTTTTTATTGCGATGGCATTTTTTGCGCCGCTCATTTCACCGTTTGATCCAATTGAAGCAAGCTGGAGCGCGATTCGCAAAGCTCCCACAGGTACACATTGGTTTGGTACCGATGAGCTTGGTCGCGATGTGTTGGCGCGAGTCATATGGGGTGCACGTGCGTCTCTCTTAGCAGGCGTGGTCTCTGTCGCGATTTCGTTGCTAACGGGCGTCACCATTGGTATGTTGGCTGGTTTTTTGGGCGGCACTGTGGATAGCCTGATCTCGCGCGCAACCGATGCGTTTTTAGCCTGTCCTTTTTTGATTCTTGCAATTGCGCTCGCCGCGTTTTTAGGTCCCAGTCTCACCAACGCCATGATTGCTATCGGCGTATCCGCCTCGCCGATTTTTGTACGCTTAACACGCGCGCAAGTTTTACAAATCAAAGTTGAAGATTATGTTGAAGCAGCGCGCGCGGTGGGTTGTCATCCGTTCAGGATTGCCGTATCGCATATTTTGCCTAACGTGACCGCGCCCCTGATCGTGCAAGCCTCGCTGGCCATCGCATCAGCCGTAATCGCAGAAGCCAGTTTGTCATTTTTAGGTCTCGGCCAGCAGCCGCCAGATCCGAGTTGGGGCAGCATGCTCAATACTGCGAAGAATTTTATGGATACCGCACCCTGGATGGCGGTGTGGCCGGGCCTGGCAATTTTTGTATTGGTACTGTCGTTTAATTTGTTGGGCGATGGCCTACGCGATGCGCTTGATCCGAAACATCGG
>CAIYCP010000102.1 GCA_903924715.1 uncultured beta proteobacterium | reverse complement strand
TCAAACACCGCTCGCTGCTAAATTTTCAGTTCAATACGCGGTGGCTCGCGCGTTAGTCAATGGCGCGGTCCGCCTCGATGACTTTGAAGGCGAGGCCCATTTTGATAGCAATGTGCGCGCGATTATGGCCAAAACAACCGCGATGCCTCATCCCGACATGCCAGACGATTCACCCGACCAATTCGGAGCCGAAGTCATTGTTGCCCTCAAAGACGGCCGTACGGTTGCTCGACGGATTAACAGCTTGGTCGGACGCGGGGGTGACTATCCACTGACAAGCGACGAGCTTTGGGAGAAATTTAACGACTGCGCGAAGCGCGTGCTGCCGGCTAACGAAATCCCGGCACTGTTTGCTAAACTTGAAACCCTCGAGAAAATCAAAAATATTCGCGACCTCACACCTTTATTAGCCAAGTTTGCAAAGGCGGCCTGATTTGAACTGCGCTCAGGTATATAGTGAGCCATCGACTCACTAAGCCCCCTAGGAAACCCGATGAACAGACGAATTTTTGTCAGATCCGCAATGGCTGGTGGCCTAGCGTTCATTGGTTTTCCTGCCCTGGCACAACAAGATAAGTTTCCAAGCAAAACCATCAAGTTTGTCGTGCCGTTCGCGGCGGGTGGCGGAGGCGATGCCATTGCCAGAATCGCAGGCCAAAAGCTATCCGAACGTATCCATAGCCCGGTCGTGATCGAAAATCGCACGGGCGCTGGCGGCACCGTCGGCTCAAACTATGTCATGAAGTCAGTCCCAGACGGCTACACGCTACTAAATATGTCGAGTAGTTATTGCATTCAGGCCGCGATGGGGCCCTTGCCGTTTGATCCGCTATTAGACATGCAACCCATCATTATGTTGGCTCAGACCCCAATGGTATTGCTCGTGCATAATGATTCGCCTTTTCAGAACGCAGCCGATCTGATCGCTGCCGCCAAAAAAAATCCTGACCGCTATACCCATGGCTCAGCGGGCATTGGTTCAATCGCGCATCTGTCGATGGAAGAATTCGCCTATCTTTCAGACATTAAGTTGGTGCATGTACCGTACAAGGGATCTTCACTTGCCATGAATGATTTGCTTGGCGGCAATGTCGACCTCCTACTGAGTACGTCTACGTTTACCGCCCCCTATGTGAAGTCAAAACGTGTCAGAGCACTTGGCATCGCCGGGCAAATTCGACTGTCCATATTGCCCGAGGTCGCGACCTTCGAAGAGCAAGGTGTGAAGGACTTTAACGTTGTCGATAACAAGGCGCTGGCAGGCCCCAAAGGAATCCCACCTGAGGTCGTCGCCTATCTCAATACTGAACTGAACGCCGTTTTAAAAGAAAAAGCAGTCTACACACGGCTCGAAGACGAAGGCACCACACCCGTCGGTGGCTCGCCAGAACACATGATGCAATTAACGCGTAAAGACATTGCACGGTGGAAAAAAGTCATCGAACTACAAAAAATTACTCCACAATAAACTAGAGCATCATGACGAATAAATCTCCCGATTACGCCCCCCTCGGCCATAGCGGCTTACGTGTACCCCGTCTTTGGTTAGGTACGATGTTGTTTGGCGACCAAACCGACGAAAGTGTTGCCCGAGAAATTGTCGCGGCCACTCGAGATGCCGGGTACAACGCGATTGACTCGGCCGATAACTACGCAGGCGGTGAATCCGAGCGCATGGTCGGTCGACTGATTGCGCAAGATCGTGCGCGTTGGGTCTTGGCGACTAAAGTCGCGAACCCGATCGGAAAAGAACCCAACGACCGGGGAACCTCCAGGCGTTGGCTGATGATCGAGGTCGACAATAGTCTGAAACGGTTAGCGACAGATTGGATTGACGTGTATTACATGCATCGGGATGATGAAACCACGCCAATGGAAGAAACACTCTCGACGTTCGCGCGACTCATTGAACTCGGCAAGATTCGCTATTACGGCGTGTCTAATTTCCGATCATGGCGCATCGCACGCATGGTAGAGATGGCCCAAAAAATGGGGATTCCGCCGCCTATTGTCTGTCAACCTCCGTATAGCGCCGTGACACGCCTGATCGAAACCGAAGTCCTCCCCTGTTGCGAGCACTATGGGCTGGGCGTCATCGCCTACAGCCCACTCGCCCGAGGCGTTCTAACCGGAAAATATCAACCCAATGTCGCACCCGATGCAACGAGTCGGGCCGGCAGAGGTGATCGACGTCTGCATCAAACCGAATTTAGAAATGAATCGTTTACTGTTGCAAACGCACTCAAAGAGCATGCACAGCGTCGCGGCTTGAGCCCGACGCAATTTGCAATTGCCTGGGCGTTGAACAACCAATTAATCAATGGCGTCATCGG
>CAIYCP010000101.1 GCA_903924715.1 uncultured beta proteobacterium | reverse complement strand
GCCAAAGCGTCGTCGTCAGCTTCAACCATTAATCGAAGCTTGGGTTCAGTGCCTGAGGCTCTGATCAAGACACGACCACGCTCGCCCAACAAAGCTTGCGCTTTTTGTTCGGCTGCTTTTAAGCCCGCGTGATTCGCCCAGTCGGTGCCGGGCTTGAGTGCGACGTTGATCATTTTCTGTGGATACAAACGCAACGCCGACACCCACTGCGCCAAGGTTTCTCCGCTGCGCTGCAACGCCGCCAATACTTGCAGTGCGGCCACAATCCCATCGCCTGTTGTATGCGCATCTAGGCAAAGCAAATGGCCAGAACTTTCACCGCCATACAACCAGCCGCGATTGCGTAATTGCTCAAGCACATAGCGATCACCCACTTGAGCCCGCTCGAAGGCAATGCCCATCGTTTTAAGCTGACGTTCAAAGCCAAAGTTGGTCATCAGCGTACCCACCACCCCCGCAACCGGGCCACGCGTCAAGCGCTCACGAATCACGGCATACAACAGTTCGTCGCCGTTATACACACGCCCTGACGCGTCAACCATCTGCACCCGATCAGCGTCGCCATCAAGCGCGATACCCAAGTCTGCACCACGCGCACGCACTTCAGCGGCCAGACTTTCAGGGTGCAACGCCCCCACATCTTTATTAATATTAAAACCATCAGGCGATACGCCAATCGCCGTCACCTCTGCACCCAATTCGCGAAACACATGCGGGGCAATATGATAAGCCGCACCATTTGCAGCGTCGACGACGAGCTTTAAACCACCCAAATCCAAGTCCGATGGATAGGTGCTTTTACAAAATTCAATGTAGCGACCGGGCGCATCGTCAATCCGACGCGCACGACCCAGCTTTTCGGAGCTGACACACTGCATGGGCTCATCAAGTGCAGCCTCAATCGCAGCCTCGGTTTCATCTGGCAATTTCATGCCTTTGGATGAAAAGAACTTGATCCCGTTATCGTAATAAGGATTATGCGAGGCACTAATCACAATGCCGGCCACTAAGCGCCAAGTGCGCGTGAGGTAAGCCACCGCCGGCGTGGGTAACGGCCCTGCCAACAAGACTTCAATGCCTGCAGAAGCGAAGCCGGCCTCGAGTGCCGACTCGAGCATGTAGCCACTAATTCTGGTGTCTTTGCCGATTAAAACGGTCGGGCGACCGCGCCGAGCTGAATGCTCTTTGGCCAGCACTTTGCCGGCGGCATAACCAAGTCTGAGCGCAAATTCAGCATTGATCACCTCGCCGCCAACTTTGCCGCGCACACCATCGGTGCCAAAATATTTTCTTTTCGTCATGTTGATTCTCCTGCAGCCAATACTGACTGCCAAACTTTTAACGCATCTTGAGTCGCATCAACATCGTGCACTCGCAATATAGCCGCACCACGCGCCACACCCGCCAAGGCCGCCGCAATGCTGCCACCCAACCGCTGATCGACCGACTTACCTGTCACAACACCAATCATCGACTTGCGCGAAGCGCCCAGAACAATCGGATAACCGGTTTGCACCAAGTGAGCCAACCCTTGCAACAGCAGATAGTTTTGTTCGAGCGTCTTACCAAAACCGAGACCAGGATCCAAACTAATGCGCGAACGATGAACCCCTAATTTTTCAAGCAACAGCGCCTGCTCAACCAAAAAAGTACTGACGTCATGCACAACGTCATTGTAATGAGGATTGTGTTGCATCGTACGGGGCTCACCTTGCATGTGCATCAAGCACACCCCACAGCGCGGATGGGCCGCGACAACAGCCCGCGACGCAGGCAGACGCATTGCGGTCACATCATTGATAATATCCGCACCGGCATCCAACACAGCCTGCATCACCTCTGGCTTGCAGGTGTCGACCGAAATCGCAACACCACTGTCACGCAGCGCGACGATGACCGGCATGACGCGCGCGAGCTCTTCTTGAACCGAAACGGGCAAAGCCCCAGGGCGGGTAGATTCTCCGCCAATATCAATAATCTGCGCACCCTGCTCGATGAGTTGACGAGCGTGCGCAATGGCAAGCTCTGAACGCGCGTGCTGCCCTCCGTCTGAAAACGAATCGGGCGTAACGTTGACGATACCCATTAAAAGCGGGCGTTTGAGTGATAACTCAAAACGCCCGCATAACCAATGATCTGACATTGAGATCGGCTCTACCGCCTTAAACTACCGCGGCAGGGTCGTTTGTGGGGGCAGCACCCGTTGGCGGCGTGTCTGATGAATCAGCAGGTGGCTGAGGCACTTTGGGAGCACGCGGTGGGCGACCTTCGATGATATCGCCGATTTGATCAGCATCGATTGTTTCCCACTCAAGCAAAGCCTTGGTCATGATCTCGACTTTCTCGCGGCTTGCTTCAAGAATCGTACGAGCACGTGCGTATTGCTCGTCAATAATTCTGCGGATTTCTTTGTCAACCGTCTGCATCGTCGCTTCTGACATGTGCGTGGTTTTTGTTACGCTGCGGCCCAAGAAAACCTCACCTTCGTTTTCGGCATAGACCACTGGGCCAAGTTCGTCAGTCATGCCATAGCGCGTGACCATATCGCGAGCAATCGCTGTGGCTCGCTCGAAATCATTTGATGCACCTGTGGTCATTTGATTCATGAAGAGTTCTTCAGCAATACGGCCGCCGAACAATACGGCAATCGTCGACAAAAGACGCTCTTTATCCATGCTGTAGCGATCACCTTCAGGCAACTGCATCGTGACCCCTAGGGCACGACCACGCGGAATAATCGTGACCTTATGCACCGGATCCGTTTTAGGCAGCATGCGCGCAACAATGGCGTGACCAGATTCGTGATATGCGGTGTTACGGCGCTCTTCTTCTGGCATCACAATTGAGCGACGCTCAGCACCCATAATGATTTTGTCTTTCGCTTTTTCAAAGTCAGACATATCAACGGTGCGACCATTACGACGTGCAGCAAACAATGCTGATTCGTTCACAAGGTTGGCCAGATCTGCGCCAGAGAAACCGGGGCAACCACGCGCCAACGTGTGCGCATCCACATTTTGTGCAAGTGGCACTTTGCGCATGTGCACTTTGAGAATCTGCTCACGGCCACGAATATCTGGCAAGGGAACAACAACCTGGCGATCGAAACGACCTGGACGCAAGAGCGCAGGATCGAGCACGTCAGGCCGGTTTGTCGCCGCAATGACGATCACGCCCACGCCCGACTCAAAGCCATCCATCTCAACCAGCATCTGGTTCAGAGTCTGTTCGCGCTCATCGTTACCACCGCCCAAGCCTGCACCACGCTGACGGCCCACGGCATCGATCTCATCAATGAAGATAATGCAAGGCGAGTGTTTTTTTGCATTTTCAAACATGTCACGCACACGCGCTGCGCCGACACCGACAAACATTTCAACGAAGTCAGAACCAGAGATGCTGAAGAAGGGCACTTTGGCTTCGCCCGCGATCGCCTTTGCCAGCAATGTTTTTCCGGTACCCGGCGAACCCACCATCAACACACCGCGTGGGATACGACCACCAAGCTTTTGAAATTTTGAAGGATCGCGTAAAAAATCAACAATTTCTTGCACATCATCTTTTGCTTCATCGCAACCCGCGACGTCGGCAAACGTAATGGCATTTGTGCCTTCATCAAGCAAGCGTGCACGCGATTTACCAAAACTAAATGCACCGCCTTTGCCGCCACCTTGCATCTGGCGCATAAAAAACACCCAGACACCGATCAAGAGCAGCATCGGAAACCATGACACGAAGATGCTCATGAGCAATGAGGGTTCTTCGCGCGGCTTGCCTGACACAGAGACGCCGGCTTTGAGCAGATCGGACACCATCCAGAGATCGCCTGGCGAAGTCAAGGTGTAGGGACGGCCTGAATCTGGCGTGACATGAATCACATCGTTTTGCACATCGACGCGCCGAACTTTGCCAGATTTGGCGTCGTCCATAAATTGGGTATAGCTCACGGTGTCTTGTACGGGCGCGCGGGTGTCGAACTGTTTAAAAACAGTAAACAACACCAAACCAATCACCATCCAAACCGCGACTTTCGAAAAAGAGTTGTTCAAGGCCGATCTCCAGCTTGTCAATTTGACGCGCTACGCACCTTGGCCAAAAGGAAACGTTGCAACGAGGCAAAATAGCATTCTACCTGTTAAAAAAGCCCAGTCGCGTTAATCCCTTACTGAACCGCAGGGCCATTAAAACAAGGGCTTAGCCCTTACGACCCTTCGCAATCAAGAAAGTTTCAGAAGATCGATCTCGCGAGGCTTTTGGCTTACGTTCAACCACCCGTTTGAAATGCCTTTTGAAGCTTTCGACTGTTTGGGAAAAACCACTTCCATGAAACGCTTTAACAATGAGTGCACCATCTGTTTTGAGGTGCATCAGCGAAAATTCAAGGGCTAAATCAATGACTTGTTGAATTCTGGCAGCATCGGCCAGACCAACCCCCGATAAATTCGGCGCCATATCGGACATTACCAAGTCTACCTTGGTGCCCTCAAGGGTCTGATTGAGCACTTCAAGCACAGAATCTTCACTGAAATCACCCAAAATGAACTCAACACCCGCGATCGGCTCCATGGGCAGCAGATCTAAGGCCACAATCCGCCCGTCTATCACCCCGCCCTTACCCACCAGACGTTCGCGCGCCACCTGACACCAGCTGCCTGGCGTGGAGCCCAAATCGACGATGATATCCCCGCGACGCATGAGTTTTTCAGCATCAAGGATCTCGGTCAGCTTGAACGCCGCCCGGGCCCGATAGCCTTTTTGAGTCGCCATTTTGACGAAAGGATCATTAATGTGCTGCATGACCCACTCTTTAGAAAATTTGTTCTTGGCCATTCCCGTACAATCTACCTTATGACTATTATGGAACTTACCCCCCGCGAGCGTAGTTCGCTTCGCGCTGCTGCTCACCCACTACGCCCGGTTGTCTTGATTGGCGATAATGGCCTGACCGAGGCAGTTTTAAAAGAAATCGACCTAAACCTGTCTGCTCACGAGCTGATCAAGGTGCGGGCCGGTACCGCTGATCGCGACGAACGCGACGCCATGCTTGCCACCATTTGTGACACCCTGTCATGCGCAGCAGTGCATCACTTGGGCAAAATGTTGATTCTGTACCGGTTTGGATCCAAAGGGACTTACCTCAAGCCTCCGGCCGAACCTGCAAGCCCCGCCAAGCGCAAGCCCAACGAGCCGCACACGCCTAAAAAACTAGCGGCACAGGGTAAAAAAGTTCAAAAGCCCAGCCGTCGCAACCGCCCAGAACGCGAGCAAACCGATTTAACTGATCGCCCAACGGTTTATGCGGGAGACCGTCCTGCACGGCCTAGCAAACGCGCCGCAAGCGCCAAGGATACCCCACATGGCATTCCGCGTCGTAGCGCCCTGTCGTTAAGGGCTGGCGCGCGTCGTGGCGCGCTTGGCACCACCGTGCGCAAACGCGCACCCGTCAAACGCTAGAAAACTCGCGCGTCAGAGATATTTAATACTGATAATTTCGTATTCGCGCGAGCCAGAAGGCGCCTTAACTTCAACCACGTCGCCTTCGTATTTGCCGATCAAGGCGCGTGCGACCGGGCTCGACACCGAAATCAAATTGGCTCGAATATCGGCTTCAACGTCACCCACGATTTGATACGTGACCTTGACGGCCGACTCGACATCTTCAATCTCAACAGTGGCGCCAAACACAATACGGCCATCGGCATCAATGGTGCTAGGCTCAATGAGCTGCGCGTTCGAGAGCGTGCCATCAAGCTCGGCGATACGCCCTTCGATAAAACCTTGACGCTCGCGGGCTGCGTCGTATTCTGCGTTTTCCGACAAATCGCCTTGAGCACGCGCTTCGGCAATTGCATTAATCACGGCGGGGCGCTCAACGTGCTTTAAGCGTTGCAGTTCAGCCTGCAAACGCTCGGCCCCGCTGACGGTAAGAGGAATAGTTGCCATGGTGTTTTCCCAAAAAGCAAAACCCCGGCTCGGGTCAGGACCGGGGTGATCAACAATACCGCCATTGTGGGCAAACTTTACGGTAAATGCAAGCTTGGTGACATGCGGATGACCCCAATTTTTTCTTCTAGATTTTGCCAGGCTGGCTTAGTTGGTGCAAAACGACCACGCATATAGGTTAAGAGATCCGCCAATTGCCGGTCATCAAACTGACGCGCAAAACCTTGCATAAACCCGATCTGATCGCTCGCAGGTTTCCG
>CAIYCP010000100.1 GCA_903924715.1 uncultured beta proteobacterium | reverse complement strand
GGTCTCGGCCAAGATCTTCAGACCATGCGCCCGCCCCCAGCGAATCTGTTCAACCGCTTCGCGACCTGAGACATGCACAATCAAAATCGGCACATCTACCAGCTCTGACAGGGCAATCGCACGATGCGTCGCCTCGCGTTCGACCAACATCGGGCGCGAATGGGCATGAAACCTTGGCGCGGTCTGACCAGCCGCCTCAAGGCGACGAGTCAGCCATTCAATACAGTCCGAATTTTCGGCGTGAATCATCGCCGTCGCACCGTGCGTGCGCGCCACCGACAACACATCCAAAATCTGACCATCGTCGAGCTTTAAGTCGTCGTAGGTCATGTAAATCTTGAACGAGCTGTAGCCTTCGCGGATCAAGGCAGGCAGTTCATTTTTCAAAACGTCGGGTGTTGGATCACTCACGATCAAGTGAAACGAATAATCGATGTGCGCTTGTCCGTTGGCGCGCTGATGATAATCATCGACCGCAGCACGAATCGACTGGCCTTTGACCTGAGAAGCAAAGGGGATCACAGTGGTGGTGCCGCCACAGGCAGCTGAACGGGTGCCCGTATCAAAGTTATCGGCCATCTTGGCCGGCGGCGGCATCGGCTGATCGAGGTGGCAGTGGCCATCGATGCCTCCTGGGGTCACGACACGACCAGCGGCGTCGATTTCTTTCGTGGCTTTAGGTAAGTTTTTACCTAACATGACGATCACGCCATCTTTAATACCGATATCACTGTCAAAGGTATCAGCAGCAGTGGCCACTTTTGCATTACGAATAACAAGATCGAACGCACTCACGGTACTCGCTCCAAAATGTAGTAAACCTTCACACGATGACACCAAGCAAATAGTATGCCAGTCTGGGTGGAACTATTGTAAACATTGTAGACTTCCCGCAACCAACACGCTTTGTCCTTTACACTCTACAGCCTCTGAGCCTAGCACCCTCCACCATGCGAAACTTTCCAAGAATCGGCGTTTTAACCCCTTCGTCCAACACGGCACTTGAGCCTTTAACAAGTGCGATCATTGCCCAGATACCCGGTGCAAGCGCGCATTTTGCGCGGTTCAAGGTCACCGAGATCGCCTTATCGTCCCAGGCGCTAGGGCAGTTTGACGACAGCAAAATCTTATTGGCTGCCGAAATGCTAGCCGATGCCAAGGTCGACATCATTACCTGGAGCGGCACCTCGTCAGGCTGGCTTGGATTCGATACCGACGAGCGTCTCTGCGAGCGTATCACCGAGCGCACAGGCATACCGGCATCCACGGCGATTTTGTCGCTCAACGCGCTACTGGCTCGCAAAAACATTACGCGCTTGGCACTCGTCTCGCCTTACACGCCCGACGTACAGGCGCGCATCATCGAAAACTACAAAGCGCTTGGCATAACGGTCGTGGCTGAGTTGCACGAAAATATTCGAGTCAATCATGACTTCGCGTTAGTTGATCCCGCAAGACTTGAACAAATGATTCAAGAAACCTGCATCAATGGTGCTCAAGCAGTCTCAACCTATTGCACCAATTTGCATGCTGCACAACTTGCTGAACAGGTTGAAAAAATAACGAGTGTCCCGCTTTTGGATACCG
>CAIYCP010000099.1 GCA_903924715.1 uncultured beta proteobacterium | reverse complement strand
GTCAGACTGCAATGACATCTGTTACTTTTCAACAGCACTGGTCTCATTTTTTTGGATTGAGCTTACGTTTGAATTTGCACAATCATCCCCATAACAAGCCTGAGGTCGTCACCTTGACGCTTTGGCGCAGCCAGCTGCCTGCTCAGACTTATCGTCGCTTAAATGTGTGGGCGGCATGGCAAGCGGGGCATGGCATGCCGTTATCCACAGGGGAAACCGCGTGAGTGAACGCGATGTAGATGCTGAATTAGTGACCCGTGTCCAGGCGGGTGATAAACAGGCTTTTGACCTGTTAGTGATCAAATATCAACGAAAAATCATGCGCTTACTGTCACGCATGATTCGCGATCCAGCAGAAATTGAAGACGTGGCGCAAGAGGCGTTCATTAAAGCCTATCGTGCGCTGCCGCAATTTCGGGGCGAAAGCGCCTTTTACACCTGGCTTTACCGTATCGCGATTAATACTGCGCGCAACTGGTTGGCATCAAATAAGCGTGCGCCAAGCACGCCTTCTGCGTTTGAAAACGAAGAAGGTGAAACTTTTAATGAATCTGACGTACTAACCGATGGTAGTAACCCAGAGTCTGAAATGGCGAGTCGGCAAATTGCCGAAACGGTGAACAAAGCGATCAATGACTTACCTGAAGAGTTGCGTAATGCCATTGTGATGCGTGAAATAGATGGAATGAGCTATGAAGACATTGCTCAAAGTATGAATTGTCCGATTGGTACGGTCCGCTCCCGGATTTTCCGGGCTCGCGAGGCCATTGCAACACGTTTGCGGCCTTTGCTCGGTGACACCGGGGATCGTCGTTGGTAAGGAACGAAGATGAAAGATCAGTCTAGATTTACACACGAGCATGCCGATATCTCAAAAGAGATTGCATCGGGTGGGGGTGAAGCCTTGCCCTCAGACGCGGCCGCGGTGACGATTTCTGCCTGGATGGATGGTGATGAGCAGACCAGCCTACCCTCTGAGCTCTTCACTGAGTCAGGGCATGCAACTTGGCAGGTTTATCACTTGATTGGTGATACGTTACGTACGCCCGAGCTTGCGTTAACCTCGAAAGCTGATTTAAGTCATAGGATCGCACAGGCGCTTGTCACCGAGCCTGCTTTGGCTCAGGTGTCTAAAAATTCGATCGAAAAGCCAGCGGTGCATTCGGTTCAGGCGAGCCCAGCCCCCCAGCCACTCACCAGCCTTGCAAAATTAATGCGTCGCGTTGTGTGGCCCAGCGTTGCGATGGCAGCAGCGGTGGCTTCGGTCGTGTGGGTGGCAAAACCTTTGTTTGTGCCTGAGTTGTCGGCCCCTTCTGTGCAAGCATCCAAAACAGATGCGACCAGAGCGGTTGCATCCAACCTCGAGGCCTCGGCGGTGCGTGACTATGTCACAGCGCATCGGCAAATATCGGGTCCGTCCAATGTGCGCCCTGCCGCGTTTGGTGTGCCGCGCTAATGGTCATCCAGCATAAGCAGCAAAGTCATCGGGTTGCTCCAATCAAGGGCGTTTGCTCGGCTGGCTCGGTGCTGTGGGTCTGCGCAGGTTTGTTCGCGAGTCTGCCTGTACTGTCGCAGGCTCAAGGTGCGCCAACGGGTAGCGCTGCACTGGTGGTTTCTGTGTCGTCAACAGAAGCAGCAAGCTCGCGCGAGGCCGCGTTATTGCAGCAAATGCAACAAGCGGCCCGACGTTTAAATTATGAGGGCGTGTTTACCTTTCAGCAGGGCGAAGCAATCGAGTCTTCGCGTATTGCACATTGGTTCGACGGTAAAGATGAAAAAGAGCGCATCGAGGTTCTTGATGGGCCTCCGCGCGAATATCTTCGTCTCAATGATGACGTGCAATGCTTTTTGCCAGAACAAAAAATAATCTTGCGTGAGCAACAGCGTGGGGATCGTTTCCCAGGTTTGCTGCTTTCAGACCCTGCAGCACTTGATGCAAATTATCAGCTGCGTCTCTCGTCCGAGCTCTATCGCGTAGCGGGTCGATCGTGTCGGGTGATTGATATTGTTCCGCGCGACGCGCATCGCTATGGTTATAGGTTGTGTGCTGATCTTGATTCGAATCTGTTGCTCAAAGCACAAACGATCAACGGTGAGGGCGCAGTGCTTGAACAGGTTGCGTTTACACAGGTTGCGATTGGTGGCGCGATCAATGAGCAAGCGCTCGTCGCCTCTTGGTCAACCACAGATTGGAAAACGCACGAAACCAAACAACAAATTATTGATCTTGGTGCCTTAGGTTGGCGCGTACCAGCGCCACCAGGCTACTTACCCAAGTCACAACTCGCACGTGTTTTTGCTGATGAACGTTCAGTGAATCAACTTGTGCTCACGGATGGGCTTGCAACAATTTCAATTTTTATTGAACCTTATCGTACAGAACGGTCTGAGTATCTATCCCAGGGCGCTGCACGCAGCGGTTCTGTCAATATCTTTGGGATTCGTATTGCGAATTTCTGGTTAACGGTTTTGGGTGAAGTGCCGGCAACGACCCTTGAGCTGTTAGCGCAGTCGATTCAATACGTTCCGCCTGCAGGGTCGCGTGAGTGATCCTTCTTAGAATGTTTTACTGGAGTCTATGATGCAAGAACAATTTTATTTCTCTGCGTTTCAGTCTGTGAAACGCGCACGTCGCGGTTTGCTCGCGCTTGTGATGGGCGTGGTGCTGATCGCAGGTGGCATTCAGCACGTGACTGTGCACGCTCAAGTGGCGGGTTTGCCAGATTTCACCAGTATTGTTGAAAAGGCTGAGCCTGCTGTCGTCAATATTCGCACCACTGCAAAAGTCGCAGCGCGTTCGGGTCCACAAGGGCAGGGGCAAGATCCTTACGAAATGTTTCGTCACTTTTTTGGACCTGATTTTCAGCCGCCTGGCGCACGTCCTCCGGGTCCTCAGCAAAATCCACGTAACAAACCTCGGACTGAGCCTGAAGAGCGCTCAGTGCCACGCGGCGTAGGTTCGGGCTTCTTCATTTCTGAAGATGGTTATCTCTTAACTAACCATCACGTGGTTGAAGGTGCGACCGATATTTTTGTCACACTGACCGATGCGCGTGAATTCAAGGCGAAGGTGATTGGCAGCGATAAGCGTACGGATGTTGCTTTGCTAAAAGTTGAAGCAAAAGGCATGGCTTTCTTGCCGATCGGCAACGCCAAGTTGCTGAAAAAAGGTCAGTGGGTGATGGCGATTGGTTCACCGTTTGGTCTTGAGTCAACCGTTACCTCAGGCATCGTCAGTGCGCTTGGTCGTGAAACGGGTGATTACCTGCCTTTTATTCAAACAGACGTTGCGGTCAACCCAGGTAACTCGGGTGGCCCTTTGCTGAATTTGAAAGGCGAAGTCGTGGGTATCAATGCGCAGATCGTGTCGCGCAGTGGTGGCTTTATGGGGATCTCGTTGGCGATTCCGATTGAAGAAGCGATGTCGGTGGTCGATCAATTGCGCGCTTCGGGTTCAGTGACGCGTGGACGAATTGGCGTGCAAATCGGTGAAGTCAGCAAAGATGTGGCACAAGCCATCGGTTTGCCTAAAGCCGAAGGGGCCTTGGTTGGCGGGGTTGAGCCTGATGCACCGGCCGATAAAGCGGGAGTCTTGCCAGGAGACGTGATTACGAAGTTTGGTGATAAACCGATTAGCCGCTGGTCTGATTTGCCGCGTGTCGTGGGTGAAACCAAACCGGGTACGACGTCTACCCTTGAGGTTTGGCGCAAAGGTAAACCGCTCACGCTCAAAGTAACTGTGTCTGAACTCAAGGCCGATAAAACGGCGGCGGCTGAGCCTAGTACGGCCAAGCCTGCTGATGCCGTGACGACGGTGTTGGGCATGGACGTGATCCCGGTCAAAGAAGATGTCCAGAAAAAGCTGCGCATTCAGGGTGGTGTTCAAGTGACGGCGGTTGACGCGCCTGCCAGTACGGCTGGCGTGCTCGAAGGTGACATCATTTTGGCGGTCAACGATACCGATATCACGACTCCAGCGCAGTTTGCCAAGGTTGTGGCAGGCTTGGATGCTTCTCGGCCGGTCGGACTGATGGTGCGCACCGGGGATCAAACCCGCTGGGTGGCCGTCCGTACGGATAAGTAAGGCTAGACAGGCTAGAATAGCGGTTTGCCGCAAAAGGGGCGCAGAGCGCCCCTTTTGCTTGGTATCTTACTTTTTAGGCGTTATGCAGCACATTCGCAATTTCTCGATTATTGCCCATATCGATCACGGTAAATCCACCCTGGCAGACCGACTGATTCAGCGCTGCGGAGGGTTGGCAGACCGCGAAATGTCCGCCCAAGTGCTTGACTCAATGGATATTGAGCGCGAACGTGGCATTACGATTAAGGCTCAGACGGCTGCGCTGCAATACAAGTCGGCCAGTGGTCAGATCTACAACCTCAACTTGATTGATACCCCGGGGCACGTCGACTTCTCGTACGAAGTGAGTCGCTCGCTGTCGGCCTGCGAGGGTGCGCTGTTGGTGGTTGACGCCTCACAAGGGGTTGAGGCGCAAACCGTGGCCAACTGCTACACAGCCATCGAACTCGGCGTCGAGGTCGTTCCTGTATTAAATAAAATGGATTTGCCTTCGGCTGATCCAGAAAGCGCACGCGCTGAAGTTGAAGAAGTGATTGGAATCGATGCCTCTGAGGCGATCTTGGCCAGTGCCAAAACCGGCATGGGTATCGATGAAATCCTCGAGGCGGTCATCGCACGTATTCCGGCCCCAAAGGGTGATGCGTCGGCCCCTCTGCAAGCGTTGATCATTGACTCGTGGTTTGATAATTACGTCGGTGTGGTGATGTTGGTGCGTGTGGTCAACGGCATACTGAAACCCAAAGATAAAATTTCTTTTATGGCGACAGGCGCTGTCCATTTGTGCGAGCAAACCGGGGTGTTCACGCCCAAGTCGCAGCCGCGCCCGCATCTGTCTGCTGGTGAAGTGGGCTTTGTGATCGCGGGGATTAAAGAGCTTGCTGATGCAAAAGTGGGTGACACCATTACGCTTTTAGCCAAGCCAGCTGCTGAGGCTTTGCCAGGTTTTAAAGAAGTCAAACCTCAGGTGTTTGC
>CAIYCP010000098.1 GCA_903924715.1 uncultured beta proteobacterium | reverse complement strand
GCCCGTGCGCGGCAACGCGAATAAGGCTGCTGAAGCCGAGGCGAGTTTTAAAACGTGACGACGTTGCATGCCTGGTTGCCTTTTAATTGCAAACGACAGCAAGGCGCAGTGGCTGTTCGCTGCCGTGGAGTGCCCTTAAAACAGTGCGGCTGCCCCAAACATGGCAAACATACCAAAACCTACGGCAACAATGCCTAAGCCACCCGCGAGCCATGCCAGAAGCATGACGTTTGTAATGATCGCTGAGGATGCGAGCACGATCGCGACTTGCAGCATGCCCGATGAAATTTCAAGATTGTGGTACTTGTGATTGGCGAGTTCGCCCAACGCTTGCGCTTTTTTTGCACGCTCAGCAAGCTCTTTACGACCCTCGCCGGTCTCTGGCTCAGAGTCATAGCGCTTGACCGCAGCACCCCATTTTTTTATTTGCTCAGCCGTTTTTGGCTCTTCGGCGTGCGGGCTGATTTGTGCGGATTGCAAAGCAAGTTCAGTACCCGTTTTGCGGATTGATTTTGCTTGAAAGAACGCCCACAAGTTAGAGGCCTCAACTTGTTTGGTGATGACCTCAGTTTGATACGCTTTGCTCAAGGTTTCGCTAATCGCCAAAAACAGGGCTAGCACTGCGATGATCAGTGCAATTTTTTTGTTTGACGGGTCAACGTGGACATGCTCTGACATAGGGGGGCTCCGGGTAGATAAATGATTAATTAAGTGGGATAGGTGCCAGGTAGCAAAATAGTCTTATCAACCGTTTCGATATTGGTGCGTCCACAAAAAGCCATGGTGAGATCAAGTTCTTTATGCAAGATTTCAAGTACTTTTTGGACGCCTGTTTCGCCCAGGGCGCCCAAGCCGTACAAAAAAGCGCGACCAATATAACAACCTTGGGCACCTAACGCACGTGCTTTCAAGATGTCCTGGCCGCTGCGTATGCCGCCATCCATATGGATTTCAATTTGCTTGCCCACCGCATCAACGATAGCGGGTAATGATTCAATGCTTGAGGCCGCACCGTCAAGTTGACGGCCACCATGGTTGCTGACAATTAACGCATCTGCACCGCTATTAAGTGCCATCCGCGCGTCGTCGACATCTTGAATCCCTTTGAGGATCAGCTTGCCACCCCAAAGCTTTTTGATCCAGGCCACATCATCCCAATTGAGACGCGGATCAAATTGCGAGGCAGTCCATTCGCTGAGCTTGCTCATATCGCTTACACCTTGAACGTGACCGACAATATTGCCAAACTGACGATTTGAGGTGCCGAGCATACCCATCGCCCAACGTGGTTTAGAGGCAATGTTGATCAGATTGGCCAAGGTCATTTTGGGGGGTGCACTCAGGCCATTTTTTAAATCTTTATGACGCTGACCTAAGATTTGTAGGTCAAGCGTTAAAACTAGGGCAGAGCAGTTTGCACGTTTTGCACGTTCGATCAGGCGTTCGATAAAGCCACGATCTTTCATGACATACAGTTGAAACCAAAAAGGGTGATGGTTCGTGCCTTCGGCAACAGCCTCGATTGAGCAAATGCTCATGGTGGATAAGGTAAAGGGAATCCCAAATTCTTTTGCCGCCCGCGCCGCTAAGATTTCGCCATCGGCATGCTGCATGCCCGTGAGCCCGGTGGGCGCGATTGCCAGGGGCATCGCGACGCGCTGCCCGATCATGTGGCTGACAGTCGAGCGGTTTTCCATGTTGATCAAAATACGCTGGCGCAGTTTGATTTTTTGAAAATCGCTTTCGTTGGCCCGGTACGTGCTTTCTGTCCATGAACCCGAGTCGGCATAATCGTAAAACATGCGCGGTACCCGTTTTTTTGCCAAGACGCGCAAGTCTTCAATGTTGGTGATGACGCTCATGGGGTGAGTCTCCGCTGGTTGGCCTAAGGGCTTTAGAAATTCTACTTTTGAACCAAGTTGGTGCATGCTGTTGGCATTTGCCAAATTCAATCACTAGTTTAACGGGTCAGGGTTGTCTTTGCAGGTCTTTTGGCTTTAGACTAAACCAACGCATAAATTTTTGGAGATTCGCATGCGCGGTCCAGCGAAAGTCGTGGCAAGCAGTTTGGTAGCTTTGGTTTCATTGACACTAAGCTCGATTGCTTGGGCCCATCCCGGCCATATTGAAGGGTTGATGGGTGAGGCGATGCATTTTATGCTCGACTGGGGTTACCTGTTGGTGATGGTGTTAGGCGCTTTGGTTGCGCTGCGCGTTGCCAAGCGGAGCAAGTCGCAGCGCGAAGACACGCTCAAGTACAAAAAAATCATGCCGCCTGACGATCGCCGTTAAACCCGCAGGCTAAAAGGCGTGAAGTTGGTCTCACGATCGTAAAAGTCTTCGCACTCTTTGCGTTTTAAAAACGCGATCACGCGATAGGTGAGGGGGGTCGCGAGCACTTCCCAGCCTGTCTTTAAAATGTATTGCGAAATGGTGACGGCAATTAATTGGTCGGTTGGCCAAATGCCATAAAACGCGATCAAAAAGAATAACGACGAATCGACCAGTTCACCGACCGCCGTCGAACCGATCATACGGGCCCAAAGATGCTTGCCGTTTGTCAGTATCTTCATTTTGGCTAAGACCAAGGCATTGGTCAGGCTGCCACAAAAAAAAGCGATGATTGAGCCCAGCACGACGCGCCAGGTATTGCCAAAGACGGCTTCCAGGCCTTCTTGCATGTGAGCGTGATGCCCACCCGGGGCGACAGGTAAATGCACAACAATCAGCGATACGACAGCGGCAAACGTGAGTGCGGCAAAGCCGGCCCAGACGGCACGCCGGTCGCGGGCATAGCCATATACTTCAGTCAAAATATCGCCAAACAGATATGACAATGGAAAGAACAGTACCCCTGCGCCGAAGACGACGGTGCCCAGTAGGGGTAACTCAATTTGCGCGACCTTGCCTGTGCCGATCAGGTTTGAGCACAGCAAGACTGTCACAAAAGCCACGAGGATCAGGTCGTAGTAGCGGTACGACCGATTACCTGTTGCAAGCAAAGGTGCTGAGGTTGGCATGACAAAGCCTTTTAAGAATGAGAGGCATTTTAATCCGGAAGGTATGCGGCACTGCGCCATTCGCCCTGGCTGAGCAGCGCGCCTAAAATTAAGTTTGTCGTGGTACGCTGCCTTCACATTTTCAAGACTTTTTTAAAAAGCGCCGTTCTATGACGAATCAGCCTGCCCCCGCACACCTTGTTGACTCCCGCTATGCGTTTTGGCGACTGGTGACTTCGCTTGTGATTATGGTGATGGGCAGCAGTTGTATGTTTGTGGTTTCGGTGGTGTTGCCTGAAGTGCAGGCAGAGTTTGGCGTGTCACGGTCAGAGGCTTCGTTACCCTCAACGCTGTTGTGGATTGGTTTTGGCGCGGGTGGTGGGCTGTTAATGGGTCGTGTGTCAGATCGCTGGGGGGTTTGGGTGTGCCTGCTCATCGGTGCCGCAGGTCTGCTCATCGGCTTTATCTGGGCGGCTCACACAACCGATATTTTGGTCTTTGCGTTAGTACATGGGATATTTTTAGGATTTCTTGGTACGTCGGCGACCTTTGCACCCTTAGTGGCTGATACCTCTTTGTGGTGGAACAAGCGTCGCGGCATTGCCGTCGCTGTTTGTGCCAGTGGCAATTATTTGGCGGGTGCAATTTGGCCGCCCGTGACGCAGTGGGGTATTTCAACCATTGGCTGGCGCGAAACCTATATCTGGCTGGGCTTGGTCTCAGGGATCAGCATGGCGTTGCTCGCGTTCTTGATGCGTCGTCGTCCGCCCTTGGTTCAAGTGGCACCCTTACCCAAAAACGAAGTTGCTGGTGTACCGCGCCCGTTTGGCATCAACATTACTCATGCCCAGTTGCTGATGTGTGTGGCAGGCCTGGCCTGTTGCGTGGCCATGTCGATGCCGCAAGTGCATATCGTGGCCTATTGCGCGGATCTGGGCTATGGCCCGGCGCGTGGCGCCGAAATGCTGGCCTTGATGCTTGGTTGTGGCATTATCAGTCGCTTGATCTCGGGCGTGATCTGTGACCGCATCGGGGGTATCCGAACCCTTTTGCTGGGGTCGGCGTTGCAGGGCATCGCTCTGTTTATGTTCTTGCCTTTTGATGGACTCGTTTCACTTTATCTCATCTCTGCGTTATTTGGCCTGTTCCAGGGCGGGATCGTCCCTTCGTATGCGATTATTATTCGCGAATATTTTCCAGCAGCCGAGGCGGGTCGGCGAGTTGGCTCGGTGATTATGTGCACGATGTTTGGCATGGCACTGGGTGGCTGGATGTCAGGCAAAATTTTCGATTTAACGGGTTCTTACCAAATGGCGATGATCAATGGCATGGTCTGGAACCTATTAAATCTTAGTATCGCGGGCTGGTTGTATTGGCGGGTCAGGCAAGCCTCGACGACCCTACAAAAAAACTTATAATCCAAAAAAATCAGCCGCCCGGATCAGGGCTCATCTTTTTCGTTTCACAAAAAAGGCGCGCGCCATGTTGCTCACCTTTGTGGTCATTTATTGGATTATCTCGGTGGGCATCGGCCTGTGGGCTGCCCTACGCGTTAAAAATACGGCAGACTTTGCGGCGGCGGGGCACAGCCTACCCTTGCCCATTGTCACGGCCACGGTATTCGCGACCTGGTTTGGGTCAGAAACCGTTTTGGGTATCCCCGCCACATTTTTAAAAGAAGGCCTGGGCGGCATTGTGTCTGATCCTTTTGGGTCGTCGCTCTGTCTGATTTTTGTCGGTATATTTTTTGCCAAGCATTTATATAACCGCCGCATGCTGACGATCGGTGATTTCTTTCGTGAAAAATATGGCCGTACCGTTGAAGTCATTATTACGCTGTGTATTGTTGTGTCTTATCTTGGCTGGGTCGCAGCGCAAATTAAAGCACTTGGGTTGGTTTTTAATGTGGTGTCTGACGGCGGTATTTCGCAAACGATGGGGATGCTGATTGGTGCGGGTAGTGTATTGATCTATACCTTGTACGGTGGCATGTGGGCGGTCGCCATGACCGACTTTATTCAGATGATCATCATTGTCGTCGGGATGCTGTACATCGGCGGCGAGATGGCAAGCCAGACAGGAGGGGTATTTGTCGTGCTGCAGCACGCCTCGGATGCTGGGAAACTCAATTTTTGGCCCGATATGAACTTGGCGGCCATATTAGGTTTTATTGCTGCGCTGGTGACGATGATGCTGGGGTCGATTCCTCAGCAAGATGTGTTTCAACGAATCACCTCTTCAAAAAATGTCAATATCGCAGTGCAGGCTGCAATTTTAGGCGGCGTGCTTTATTTTATTTTTGCCTTCGTCCCGTTATTTTTGGCGTATTCGGCAACGCTGATCAATCCAGCCTTAGTCAGTCAGTATCTAGAAACTGACTCACAGATGATTTTGCCAAAGTTGATTTTGCAGCACGCACCGTTGCTTGCACAAATTATGTTTTTTGGTGCCTTGCTCTCGGCAATCAAAAGCTGTGCAAGTGCCACGCTGCTAGCCCCCTCGGTTACCTTCGCTGAAAACATCGTGCGCGGAATGTTCAAACACTTATCCGATCAACAACTCTTAAAAATTATGCGCATCACGGTACTTTGTTTTGCCGTGATAGTCACCGCCTTTGCGATTAACTCAGAGTTATCTATTTTTAAAATGGTTGAGAATGCCTATAAGGTGACCTTAGTCGCTGCCTTTGTGCCGCTTGCGTTTGGCGTGTATTGGTCAAAAGCAAACTCGCTAGGCGGTTTATTGGCGGCGCTCTTTGGCTTGGCGACGTGGATTAGCTGTGAAATCTTGGCGCCCAAAGGCACCATGCCGCCTCAGCTTGCAGGCTTATTGGCCAGCGTGTTTGGGATGTTGTTGGGTGGTTTGGTACCACGCGCGAGTTTGCGTTAGCTTGGTTCGGTATAGCGTTTGGCAAGCACGGATCGATAGCGTTGCTCGAGCTCATCGGGGGTTGCGATGCTGATCCCCATGTCCCGCACGAGCCCATCCTCAAGACCATACACCCAACCATGCACAGTGACGGCTTGATTACGTGCCCAAGCGTCTTGAACGCTGGTGGTTTGGCATACATTCACAACTTGCTCAATCACGTTAAGCTCGCACAAGTCGTCTTGACGCTGCTGTTGATTAAAGACACGCCCTAGATACGAGCCATGCTTGTCATGCACGTCTTTGACGTGTCGGATCCAGTTGTCTGCTAAACCTATGCGAATCTTTTCCATCGCTGCGCGCACGCCAGCGCACCCATAGTGGCCGACCACAATAATATGTTTGACCTTAAGCTGATCGATCGCAAACTGAATCACGGATAGTGCGTTTAAGTCTGTATGCACCACGACATTGGCAATATTACGGTGAACAAACACTTCGCCCGGCGCGAGCCCGGTAATCTGATTGGCGGGCACGCGAGAGTCAGAGCAACCGATCCAAAGATATTCAGGCGATTGTTGATTCGCGAGTCGTTTGAAAAAATCTGGATCGCTGGTCTGAATCGAGTCAACCCATTGTTGATTTTTTTCAAATAAGACAGAAAGATGATGGGGATTATTCAGTGCGGACATTGTTTGAATCACTCAGTGGCGCCAGCGGCCTTCAGTAACTGTTGTGCTTTTTGAAACGAGGCATCATCCAATAAGTTTCGCGTTTTAACTTGTAGGTCAGACATGATGCCCATTGGTTGAATGAATTGAACGTAAGGGTTGGCCGTGACGCGTGTGTTTTTTCCCTCAGGGGTCAGTACAAAATTAATCACATCCTTATAACGTAACGCCCACTCATTGTTGACCATTGCGTTAATCATGGTCTCGCGTCGAGCATCAATTTCGTTCGCGGTGCATAAAACTTCTGTCGTCGTTGTCTGTATATGCAAACGACTGTTTGAGCAGGCGCTCATGATCGCAGTCTTGGCTGTGGTCAGGTCAGCACCCACGAACACGCCAAGCGCCATACGTGCGGGCGCGGTGGTCACCACGTCAGGTGTGTTGGTTGAGCTGCAGCCGACTAGCGTGAGCGCGAATAAAAGCGGCAAGTGAGCTAAACGAAAGTTATGCATGCGAAATCGCTATTCAGTGAAAATAAAAGAGGTGGCCCAAGAAGTCTGCTTACGCCATCACTTCGCCGCCATTGACGTCCAGTGTAATCCCGGTAATAAAGGCTGCGTCGTCTGAGGCTAAAAAAGCAATGGCACCCGAAACGTCTTGCGGCTCTGCGTGACGACGCAAGGGGATGCTTTCAAGTAACAAGGCGCGTTCTTGGGGGGTCTTGCGCGTTTCCCAGCGCGCCTTTGTTCGGGCGGTCATGACCAAGCCTGGGCAAACGCAATTGACGGTGATGCCGCTTGGGCCGTATTCGGCAGCAAGTTGCCGGGTGAGGGCGCTAATCGCACCTTTCGAGGCTGCGTAATTCGCGCCGGCGACGCGACTGCTAAAACGGCCGGCTTTTGAGCCGACATTCACAATGCGCCCTTGACCCGCAGCTTTCATGAGAGGCAAGGCGCGGCGGCACGCCCAGACGGTACCCATAATGTTGAGGTCGAGTACGCGCTTCCAGTCTTCATCTGACTCTTGTTCGAATAACGCTGGGGTTTGTAAAGAGCCGCCTGCGTTGTTGACTAGAATATCTAGGCGACCATCGTTTGCATAGACGCGATCGATCGTCTGTTGAATCGAGTTTGCGTCAGAAGAGTCCATCGACAATCCGTTCAACGTAAGACCATGCGCGTGCGCCTCGGCGATCGCCTCAGCCATGGCGCTCTCATCGCGACTGGTGATCCATACCTTTGCACCCTCGGCTGCCAGCCGCAGGGCGCTCGCCCGCCCGATACCTCTTGCGCCACCGTTAATGAAGGCAGTTCGACCACTTAAGCGTGAGGTGAGTAGAGCTGTCATGAGGTTCTCGCTTGTTGTAAAAAGAGGTCGACGCTGCGGGTAGATCTTGGCGCCTAAAGACTTTGACCGCCATCGACCGCAATGGTTTGTCCGGTGACCCAAGATGCAAGGTCGCTTGCTAAAAACGTGGCGACGGTGGCGACCTCTTCGGGAATACCAAAACGCCCGGTTGGAATACCCGCCAGAATGCGCTCGTAGAGCTCAGGTTTGTCGCGCTTGGCAAGATCCCAGGTGCCACCTTCAAAAAAGATTGAGCCGGGCGCGATGCAGTTCACGCGGATCTTTTTGCTGGCATAGGAAAGTGCCTGTGTTTGGGTGTACTCAATCAACGCGGCTTTGATTGCGCCATAGGGAGGTGTGCGCACACTTGCACCCAGCCCCGAAATTGACGAAATGTGCAAGATGCTGCCGCCTTGTTTTTCAAGATAAGGCATGGCTGCATGACAGGCGCGTACAGTGGCCATTAAATCGATTTGAACGCTAACGGCCCAGCCCGCTTCGTCGTCCGTGCGACCAAAACCTGAGGCATTATTAACCAAAATATCAACGCCGCCTAACGACTGAGCGGAGGCTTCTACCCATTGTTTAATCGCGGCGGCATCACCTAAGTCGCAGGGCAGCGCAAGTACCTGATGCCCATGTTTTTTGAGTGAATTTTCTGCAAGGCGCAAGGGCCCTTCGGTCCTGGCGCAGATGGATACATCTGCCCCCGACTGGGCAAAAGCGTCGGCAATCGCGAGGCCGATGCCTCTGCTGCCTCCGGCGATGAGTGCACGTTTTCCGGCTAAATTCATTTTCATGGTGGGATCCTATCCGCTAAAAGGTAACTCAATCATAAACGCTGTTGACCAACCGGGCCGTTCACCCAGCCAAAGGCGTCCTTGGTGACGTTCGACGATGTGCTGGCTTAACCATAAACCTAAGCCCATCCCTGCAAATTTATTTGTGCTGAGCAGGTTGAAGATATTTGCCTGCAAGCTGGGGTCGATGCCGGGGCCGTTATCGAGTATTGCCAAATATATACGATCATTTTTTTTGCTGAGTTCGATCTGAATACGCCGAGCATCGGGCGCCGTGCCAGAAAAGGCTTGAATTGAGTTGTTCAACAGATTCAATATAACCTGTTGAAATTCTGGTGTATTGATATCAACATGGAATGGACCCGAGAGGTCATGCAAAATTTCTAGGGTAATCCCTTCTTGTTTTGCGAGCGGTAAAACCAACTCTTCGAGCGTCTCGATGAAGGTTGCTAGATCAATGCGCTGAGTGCCTGACAAAGTATTTGAAAATATCTGTTTGAGCGCAACGATGATATGAGAGGCGCGCGCATTGTCGCTCAAAATTCGTCCGACTAGCTCTTGCCCGAGCGGTATATTGGGATTGGCGTTGATCAGTTCTAATTGCAGGCACTCTGCATTAAGCTGCATCGCGCCGAGTGGTTGGTTGAGCTCATGGGCGAGGGCCGCCGACAGGGCGCCCATTTCTGATGTTTTCTTCGCCAGAATTAACGAACGAATCAATGTTTCACGCTCGTTCAGCAGTTGTTGAATCTGACTTTTTTCTGCAACTTCGATGGAGAGCGCCGTATCTTTAATCGACAGTGAACTGACCAGCTGGCGTCGAAGATATACTTGGCGTTGCACATAAAATGTTCCGATTAAAAAGAAAGTCAACATTAGTATGGCTTGTGTCCCCCACCGAATAGCTCGAGAAAAGATCTCCTCATTAAAAATACTGCTGCTTCGGATGAATTCGGTATTGAACGTGGAGACAGCACGTGTGATGTTGAGAATTAAGCCAAGCAGCACAAAGAAAAAAATCAACTTTAAAACGGCGGGCCCTCGGACATAACCGAGACGGGCGAGTTCATACAGTTGCCAAGTCATGGTTAAAGAGAAAACGGCCATGACAAAGATCACCCGATCACTAAAGGTGCCATGTTCTCGAATGGTTTCGAAAATAATACCCACTACAACTAGAAGACTCCAGAGCAGGATCCGAAGCCCGGGCTCAATGGGTTTACGCCACGAACGAAATAGCAAGGCACAACTGACATAGGATCCTACGATGCAAAAATTGGCTGGGGTAAGTAGGACAACGTGTGTGGACGGCACGATTGCAAAGATGAAACAACTCAACGAATAGAGCGCGATCGTCAGAATCCAGTCGATACTCAGGAAGCTTTTCTCTTGCTCGAGCACGAGAGGAGAAAAACTCAACAATGAGCCTATGCTCATGAAGGCGAAAAGCAAGGGAAGAATTTGTTCTGCTTGTTGCATATGAAGCCTAAACAAAAAATTGAAATGGACGGTATCCCTAGCAGATGTCGTCGTGCAGTTCTAAGGAAGTTGTGCGAAAAGAGGACTCGACGCGAATAAACGCGGCGACTAAGTCGGGATCGAATTGTGTGCCCGAGCGCTGGACGATTTCGGCACAAGCTGCCTCGTGCGTCAACGCCTTGCTCTGTGACCCACCGCCTGCCGTAAGTAAATCATAGGCATCGGCCAGGCCCATCAATCGCGCTTCTAAGGGAATATCGAGGCCTGCAAGCCCACGTGGATAGCCGCTGCCGTCCCAGTGTTCGTGATGCGCACCGGCTATTTTCGCCGCGATATGAAAGAGCGCGTTCGGAGCTGTGCCCGAGCCAGCAGCCACCACCAAAATAGTTTCGCCAAGCGTTGTGTGCGTTCGCAGCAAGGCTGCTTCTTGATCGGTTAGTTGAAAAGGGCTGGACAATATTTGATCGGGGATCCCGATCTTCCCTAGATCGTGCAGCGCGGCCGCTTGTACGATGAGCGTTAAGTTTTTCTCGGACAGTTGGGCGGAGTACCGCCCGTAGGTACCCAAAGATTCTGCGAGTAAACGCACGTAGGCTGCCGTGCGCTTGAGATGCAGGCCCGATTCATTATCACGGGTCAAGGCGAGTGCTGTCATCGCATCAAGCAATTGAGTTTGCGTTTTTTGAATGATGGATTGACTCAGTACCCGATGCTCTGCAAAGAGTGTTTGCAGTTTTCTGTTGGCCATTTGATACTTTGTGACATCTGTATAGGTGCGTACGATATCGCGTGAGGGCATCGGGTTGGTCTGAACTTCGATATAACGACCGCGCGGATCTTTGCGTACATATTGACGTTTGATATGCTCATCAACGTTGATGCCTCGCGACGTGATGTAGGCGCGCGACGCTGGATCGACCTCACCGAAATCCATAAAATCGCCCCGCTCTATTTGAAATTGCACTACCTCAGGTAATGTTGGCTTAGTGCTCAAAAGTGAGGGCGGTAAATTTAATAACTCACAAGCCTGGTTATTAAAGACTTTTATTCGATTGTCGGCATCAATGACGATGACGCCTTGGCCAATAGATTGCAGGGTGTTGTCGAGTAATTCGCTCGTTTGCGCGAGGTCGTGATTAAGTTTGTTATATGTCTGAAAAAAACTGTACAGGATGATTAACACTAAAGTGCCGGCTAAACCCGCACGTAACGTTAGTGTGAAAGGAAACTGCCACACTAGAACAAGGCAAACGAGGGCACCTGCGAGCGTCAAGGCGCAAAGCACTAGCGCCGTAGGCGGTCGTAGGCGCATATAAGCAAATGGGAATGCCGCGATCACCCACATAAAGGCGGCCGAGTCGACGAAATAGATCGCTAGCACGGAGAAGAACAGAATGACTCCGGGAAGCAGGTGCTTATTGACAAAAGGGGTGCGCCGAAAGTGCAGTGACCACAAATCAACTGAAATTAAGCCTGCCGTGCTGAACGTGATGGCAAGCGCGAGAAGGTGAGCCATAAGGCTTAGCCGTACACCGTTTATCAACAGAACGATTAATATAAAGACGTTGATAAGTTTAAAGGCGTGCAACCAGGCTGGGTTTACATAACGTGGCAATTCACTATTCACTCTTGGGACTCCCTGCTTGCGAGAACAACAATCTTTTCAGACAATTCAATTTTATCGTGTAACGCTAAGCGCTTAAAGGGAACTCTACCTTCAGTGCCGTTGACCAACCATCTGTGATCTCTAGCGAGAGGCGGCCTTGCAGCTTTTGAATCAGGTACTCGCCCACACATAGGTCTGCATTCGCTTCTTTGAGTGCCTCAAACCAGCCATCTATGTTTGCAGCAAAGGCTGATCTTAAGCCTTCAGCATTATCCATTAAGTTGATTTGCGCGTGGGTTCGGGTGCGCTTAATCTCAAGCACAATACGTTTATTCGAAGATGTCGATGCATCGTGGGCAGTAATGGCACGTTTTAAAAGACAGATGATTGCCTGTTGAAACGCTGCAGGTTGAAGGTCGACCTCGCAGGGCGAAGCCTGGCCGTACTGAATGTCGATAGCGATACCCTTGGTTTCAACCAGCCGCAAAAAAGTTGGTTCAAGCCCTCGAATATAGGTCGCCACATCTGTCCGCTCTGGCTCCACTGTTGCTTGTAAAACAATGTTTTCTAAGGTGCTGATGATATCGGTTGCTTGGTGATTGGCAGATTGAATAAAGTTGAGCAATGCTTGTCGGTCTGGCAATGGATATTGTGCCCTACCGTAATCTGTTTGCAGCGAAGCGCTGTCGCGCGCAATGGCCGCGAACAACAGTTTGAGCTCACGAATGAGTGCGACGGCTAGCGGCCCAGTGTCAGCGGTATTCTCTTTTGCCGCCGTCAAAGACTGAATCAATTGGTCGCGTTCAATGAGTAGTTTGTTCAGCTGTATTTTGTCTTGACTGTCGATCGCGTATAAGGCCTGTTGCGAAAGTTCTGCACTCAGGGCTTGTTTGTAGACGTCTCCTTCGTGCGTTAACAAATAGGTGGCCATTAAAAAGTAACGAATCACGACTAAAGTTGTTACTAGCCAACGGATCGTTCGGGCGCTAATATCTTGGTCGAATAGATTCGCGGTATCTGCCGATTCTGACAAAAATTGCCCTGCAAAACGGGCGATTATCAAGGACAGAATGAGTGCGGTGACGCTAAGGTTTGCCCACAGGACTTTTTGTGTCTTGGGAGGTGAGTGCCTCAACGAGCGTATGAGCTCATGAGTTTGCCATAGCGTCAGTAGCCCGACGACGGTAGCCAGATATGCCAATCTAACGTCGAGAGCACCCAGTAGTTGAAAGCTCTCACCGACGACCGCTAGCATGACGATGGCCGTCACGGTCAAGCTATACGTGCGTGGCGTAATGTTTCGATACGTCGATCTAAAAAACAAGGCGGTGAATGCAGCTGAACCCAAGCCACAACTGGTCACGACAAGGAAAACCGCGGGATGGAGCCAGGGCGTTACCGCAAATAAGGCCCAACAAAGACTAAAGTTCGCGACACCGTAGAGCCAAAGCTTCACGCGCGGCCCATTGCCAGATACCCGTATTAACGGTTCGAGTGCCAGTATCAGGCCGGCACCGATTGAGGAAAAAAGCGCGAGAATGACTTGCTCGGCTATGAGCATTGATTGCCTCGAGTGATCAAATCTTGCGGTCGCATTTTCATATCTGTGAGTGTGGAGAGGGGTGCAGGTTTAAGACAAAGGCAGTTCAATCAAAAGTGCGGTTGACCAGTGGCGTCGATTCGCTAACCAGATATGTCCCCCGTTTTTTTTGATAACGTGTTCACTCAGCCATAAATTAGTATTCGTATTTGAATTTAAAGATAGCAAAGGATTTGGAACTCTCATACTGTCGGGGTCCAGCGCGTCTCCATTGTTCATCACGATCAGTTGTGCGTGGGTCTCAGTACGTTTAATTTCCAATAAAATACGCTTGTCCGCGATGGACGAATTGTCGAACGCCGCCACAGCGCTATTTAAAATATTTATCAATGCAGACTCAAACTCCTGAGGGTTCAGAGAAACAAAAATGGCGCTGAGTTCGTCGTATTGGATATCTAGAGAGATATTCTTTTGATGCAAAAGCATTAAGAAGCGTGTTTTTTTCGACTGCATATAAATGCAAAGGTCGAGGCGTTCTGGCGCGTAGGTTTTTTTCAAGACAATAATTTGTAGTGTGGCAATGATATTAGCCGCGCGTTGAGTTGAGCTGATGATGCGGGAGATTTGCTGCGCCTGCAGGCGTGCGTCGTTTTCTTGCGAGGCGATCAATGCCTTGTGTAGCAAACTTGACTTTGATTGCATGACATAGGAAAGTTGCTTGAGTTTATCGCCTAATAAGTTAAACAGCTTCCCGGCTTCAGTGGTTTTTTGAACGATCAGCAAAGCGCCAAGCAAGGTATCACGCTCAGTGAGAAGTTGCCGCAAGGTTTCTTTTTCTCGAAGCTCGGTTGAAATTCGTCTCTCATTAGAAGCAATAGTGATCAATCGTGCGCGTTTCTCCGACATTCTTTCTGCTAAAAAATATGCACCAATTAAGAAGAATCTTAAAGAATTTATAGTGATAGCAATCCAACGCCAAAGGCGCATTGCGATATCCTCGCTCAAAATACTTGTTGCTAACGCAGAGTCCGTTATAGCCATGGAGACCATTCGCGCTGTCAGGGCGCTGATTTGAAGCACAATCAATATAAGGCTCGCCCACAAAATTTTTGATTTTTTCTGACGGCAGATGTGCACTAACTCAGAACCCTGCCAAAACAAAAGCACTAGCATTAAAAGGCTGACAAAGATGACTCGATCGTAGAAGCTGCCCTGCAGCCGAAGCTGCTCATAGAGCAGCGCGCAAATCACGAGTCCGGCCCAGGCTGATGTGGTCAGGTGGCGCGCTATTCGGACGCGCCACGATCTAAACAGTAAGGCACAAAAAGCGAATGAAGCGAGGTTAAAAAAATTTGCGAGCGTTTGGATGATCGGGTCGACAACTGATATTGACGCGAAAAGACAGAAACTAATACTAAATGAGCCAACGCTGATCAGCCAGAAGGGCCCGAGGGAGTTGGTCTGCTGCCCGGTCACGAAGGGCGAAAAACATATAAGCAAGCCACAGCCAGTTAAGGCGTACAGCATCAAAATGACTTGGTCTGCAACGAACATCTATTGCCTCAAGGTATGGCGGATTACGTGACTGAGTGTTAGCGCTTGTTGCCGCTTAGAGGCGCGACAACCAAGCCGTGCACGCGATGTTTTTGAATCAATTGCGCAACGAGCCCTGAGGCTTTAGCGTGTTCGATAAAGTCGAACATAAATTTCTCGGCGATTGGGTCACCTTTGCGTGTGCTGGCTCCCTGCTGCACCATAAAAAACTCGCCGTCCACAATACGCGAACCTAGAATCTTTTTGATATCGGTCTCAAGGCCAACCCGTAACCCAGCGAGCGCCTCTAATTTATTTTTTTTGAAGAGTTCGATGGTGGCATCAAAACCCTCGGCCTCAATGAGTGTGGCTTGTTTGATATTGCGGTTGAGCCAGAGGCCATAAGCGCTGCGGGCAGGAACCGCAATTCGCACGCCGGGCTGATCTACCTCGCTGGCATGCTTGATCTTTGACGCATTTGGGACCAAGTAGGTGGCCTGGATTTCAACGTAGGGCGGCGTAAAGGTGACCTTCTCAGCGCGGTCTGGATCTGCGCCCACAAAACCGAGGTCGCACGTGCCGGTACCCACGGCTTCGACCAAGGCATCTTGACTTTTAAACGGGATTAATTTGAGGGGCACCCCAAGTTGCTGCGCGATTGCACGGCATAGATCAGGCGAAACCCCGTCGGGGTCACCTTCGGCGGTTTTGCCAGTAATCAATAAAAAATTACCGGTATAGACACCCGCACGTAGCGTGCCTGTGGGTGCCATGGCTTGAAGGATGTTGGATGTCTGCATTTTTATAATATTTTTAAAGGAAGATTACACTCGTGCAGTTTAAGCGTCATTTAATAAAAGTAAAAGGCAAAGGCAACAAAATTGAGTCAGCGCGAACATTTAATCAAGCAGCACGGCCTGCTGCGCCATCCCGAGGGTGGGTTTTATAAAGAAGTGCACCGAGCCGAGTCTCGAGTGCGAACCGTCGGGGGAGCGTACGATCGGTCGGCCTACACCAGTATTTTTTATCTATTGTCGGGGGATGATTTCTCGGCCTGGCATCGAATCCGGTCAGATGAAACTTGGTTTTTTCACTCGGGCTGCGATCTGGCGATCTATAGTTTTTCTAAAACAGGGCAGCTTCAAAAGCAACGCTTGGGCACCGATTCCGGTTGCTTTCAGTACACAATTGCTGCGGGGACTTGGTTTGCCGCTCAGCCCGAGGCTTATACTTCGTTCAGTTTTGTGAGTTGCGTGGTGGCGCCCGGTTTTGAGTTTGAAGATTTTGAACTCGCATCGCGTCAATATTTGCTTGACCAATTTGGCCATTGTGCTGAGCATCGCGAAAAAATCGAGGCACTCACACGCGTTGCTGTTTAGGTATGGTGTCAGTTCGAGAAGTCTGTGATTTTTTATCCGGAGCATCCTGTTGAGTTCGATTCGCTATGCCATATGGTCAGCCGCTGCTGGCGCCTTGATTCCTGTGATGGGTGTCGTGAACGCTCGCTTAGGTAAAACGCTTGACGAGCCGCTGCATGCGCCAGTCGTGTTGTTTGGTGTTGGTTTTTTAGGGTGTTTGCTTACGGCAATCGTATTGACGGGGGCCTTGCCTTCGCTGTCAAAACTCGGCGCGGCGAGACCGATTGATTTTGCTGGAGGCCTCATCGTTGCGTTTTATGTGATCAGCGTGACTTGCCTTGCCCCAAGTTTTGGCATTGCCAATATGGTCTTGTATGCCATGGTGGCTCAGATCGTTTGCTCGAGCTTCATTAACCACTTTGGTTTGTTTGAGTCGTTGGTGCAACCGATTAATGGGCTGCGATTATTTGGGATTATTTTGTTGTTGATCGGCTTATTAATCACGCAAATCGCTCAAGCGCGAGCTACTTAGTTTTTTTTGATGCGTCACTAGGCCACATCCGCGCAAAGATTTCATCGCGATTGATGAAAAGATGTTTAAGTGCTGCGCAGATATGCGCGGCGATTAGGGCGCCAAGTATGAGCGCTAACGTGCCGTGCACCGCAAAGAGCTTTTTGGCCAAGGCTTCGTTTTGCACGATCAGCGGCATTGCGGGCAGATGCTGGCCCGCGACCGTGATAAGTGCCGGATAGGCGGTGACACCTGCCCAACCAAGAAGCGGCACCGCAACAAGCAATACATAAAGAAGGCCGTGCATCAGTTTTGCAGCAAGTGCGAGCCGCGGCGACATGCTTGCCGGGTATGGGGGGGCTGAGAAGCAAGCCCTGAGCACAAGCCGCGCCACCACCATCAGTAGCACTGCAAAACCAAGGGCTTTGTGCAGGCCGTAGAGTAAGTTGGTTTGGTCATCCCAAAGATTTGCGCCCGCGCGCGCAGTCATCCAAAGGCCAAGGGCGAATAATGGAAGAAGGCTGACCGCAATCAGCCAATGTAGCAAGCGTTGTTCAAAGCGATAGGGTGTCATCAGGTTCGGCGCCCGCGGTTAAGTCATCGCCTGATATAGTAAAACATCATATTGACCTATAACTAAAATTTTGAGACTGAGCGTTTACCCATGAAAACCGACACCCCATTATTGTTTCAGCCGCTAACGGTGCGCGGATTGACGCTACCGAATCGGCTCGTGCTCGCGCCCATGATGCAATATCGAGCCGAAAATGGTTTTGCAACGGATTGGCATCTTGCCCATTACGGCAAGTTTGCGTTGGGTGGCTTTGGGACTGTGATGACTGAGGTGGTTTCTGTTGAATCTGCGGGTCGTATTACGCACGGTGATTTGGGTTTGTGGTCGGACGAATTTATTCCCGGCTTGAAGCGTCTGACCGATTTTATTCATTCCCAAGGTGCACTTGCGGCGATTCAAATTGGCCATTCTGGCCGTAAAGCTTCAAGTCAACGCGTTTGGGAAGGTGGCGGGCCGTTGACTGCGGCCGATGCGGCACACGGCGAGGCACCCTGGCAGCCGCGCGGTCCGTCAAACTTGCCCTATGGCCCAGAGTTTCCAGCCCCGCACGCCTTAACAATTTCAGAAATCGAAGAGCTAATCGAAAAATTTGGCCAGGCCGTTGCGCGTGCCGACAAGGCGGGCTTTGATATTGTTGAAATTCATGGGGCGCATGGTTATTTGATTTCAAGCTTTTTGAGCCCTGTTACCAATAATCGTCAAGATGCTTATGGCGGTGATCTAGGCCGACGCATGAAATTCGCGCTTGAGGTCACGTCTTCGATTCGTGCCAACTGGCCTAGTCATAAGCCGCTTTTTTTTAGAATCTCGATCGAAGATGGTGCAGGCAAAGAGGGCTGGAGCCTCGCTGATTCTTTGGCGATCGCCCCCCTTTTGGCTGAACGTGGGGTCGATATCATTGACTGCTCGTCGGGGGGCATCAATGGTTCGCCCACTGTACAAAATTCGATCAAGGGCCTGGGTTATCAGGTGCCGTACGCTGAGCAAATCAAAAACGCGGCCAAGGTGCCAAGCATGGCCGTGGGCTTGATCTTGTATCCTCAGCAAGCTGAAGACGTTGTGCAGTCGGGGCAGGCTGACTTGATTGCAATTGGTCGTCAGGCGCTCTATGACCCCTTTTGGCCACTACACACCTTGCAGGCATTGGCCCCCGATGGCGAGTTTAAGCACTGGAACGAGTCTTCGGGTTGGTGGCTGCAACGTCGCGCGAGTGCGCTTTCAAAATTTGGCCTCGCTCCGTCAGGCGAACCTCTGGCGCCGTAACTCTTTGAGGAGTTCAAATTGAAAATTATGCGTCGTTATCTGTGTGTCATGCTTGTTGGCCTGGTGTTCTCAATGCTTGGGATGGCCTCTGTTGGCGCGATCGAGGTTGGTCAAACGCTTGAGCTGGGAGCCGTTAAAAAACTAGACGGCACCGTCTTTAGCCTTGCTCAGGATAATAATAAAAACACCTTGATTCAAATTTGGGCGTCATGGTGTCCGTTTTGCAAAAGACAAAACGTTTATTTGCAAGATCTTGTCAAACGGCTGCCGGCGGATTCGCTGAATATTCTGACGCTTTCAATTGATAAGACGCCAGAGGCCGCTGAGCAATATATGCTCGATAACCGCTACACGTTCGCTGCGGCCATGATGACGCCAGCGCTTCAAAACATGCTCGGTCGCCTGCGTGGCATCCCGATTTTATTGATACTAGATGCGAAAAATAAAGTGATTTATAAAGAAGTCGGCGAAATCTTTGAAGAGGATTTCGCCGAATTACTTCGCTACGCAAAGTGAACTTGAAGGCGCGCCAGGCGCCTGAGTTAATCCGTGAGCTTGATACCCGAAGCTTTGACCAGGTCACCCCATTTGGCGTAATCGGTCTTGACAAAGTCCGCAAACGCTTGCGCGCTGCCACCGGCTGGGGCCACACCGCCAGACTTGAGTTTGGCTACGATGTCTGGCGATTGCAACACGCGATTGACTTCGCGGTTGAGGGTCGCGATGATTTCAGCGGGGGTGCCTACGGGTGCGAAGAGTCCCATCCAAATACTGAAGTCGGTGCCTTTGGCGCCGTTCTCGTCAAGTGTCGGAATTTCAGGAAAGTCGACCGAGCGTTTGGCAGTTGTGACCGCGACTGCATTGAGTTTTCCGCTTTTGACCAGCGGAACCAGAGAAGTGAGTGTGCCGATATACACATCGACTTGTCCGCCCATAACGTCCGTGAGTGCTGGTGAGGCACCTTTATAGGGCACTTGCAGCAAATTGACGTTCGTACGTTTTTTGAAATCTTCGCCAATTAAGTGCCCTAGCGTGCCTGCACCGGCGGTCGACCATTTCAAGCCTTCTGGGGTTTTGCCTTTTGCAATCAAGTCTTGCGGCGTTTTGATTGTTGAGTTGGCGGCGCTGCCAACGGCTGCGGGGGTGACTGAAATTTGTATGACAGGCGCAAAACTTTTGACGCTGTCGTACGAAAGGTTTGTATATAACCATGGTCCGAGCATCATGTTGTCGGTCTGCCCCATCACCAGGGTGTAGCCGTCGGCCGTGACTTTTGAGGCGGCCTCAACGGCTAAGTTGCCCCCTGCGCCCGGGCGGTTCTCAAGCACAACCTGCCAACCCGTGAGTTCACTCAGTTTGAAGCCCACCATTCTTGAAACAAAGTCGGTACCACCACCTGGGGTGAAGGGGATCAGGATTTTGATGGGCTGATCGGGGTAGGCCGCTTGAGCCGTTAGGGGAGCCACGGCAAATCCCACGGTGGCGGCTAGGGCCGTGTGGACTAAGTATTTGGTCAAGGCGCGCATGTTCATTCTCCGATATTTATATAGACTTACCCCGTCAATCGCTTAGGGTAAACAGAAATTGCTATTATGGATTCTAGGCGATAGACTCATTTAGTCGCCAAGCAGAAAATGTAAGTAATATTTAGCCTTGTCGATCTTGGTCTTGGCCTTCAGGCATGTTTTTTGCTTGAATGAAACAAGCTTTAAAGAAAGATGTGTTTTCACTTACTAAGGGGTCATACATGGATTTCAATCGTCGCGGTTTGTTGAAAGGCGCCGCCGGCTTGAGTCTCGCCGCTACTGGCGTGATTGGTGCACCAGCATTTTCACAATCTTCAAGCCGCGTGCTGAAGTTTGTGCCGCAGGCCAACTTGGCTAACTTTGATCCAATTTGGGGCACGCAGTATGTCGTGCGTAATGGTGCCCAGCTGGTTTGGGACACACTCTACGGGGTCGATGACAAGCTGACCCCGAAGCGCCAAATGATTGAAAGCGAAGAAGTCTCAAGCGATGGCCTGACCTGGACCTTTAAGCTGCGCTCTGGTCTGAAGTTTCATGACGGCGCGCCCGTTCGCGCCGTTGACTGTGTCGCCAGTATCACGCGTTGGTCGGCACGCGATCCGATGGGCCTGATGCTAAAAGCGCTGCAAAAAGAATTAGTCGTTGTGGATGACAACACCTTTAAATGGGTGCTTTCTGCACCTTATCCAAAAATGTTGTTGGCACTTGGTAAGCCGGGCACCCCTTGCTGTTTCATCATGCCCGAGCG
>CAIYCP010000097.1 GCA_903924715.1 uncultured beta proteobacterium | reverse complement strand
GACTGGACTAGATGGTCGGGCGGCGCGCGCAGCACTTTATTTTCCTCGAGATGATCTTTGGTTTGAGTACGCGCCGCAAGTGAACGGCAAGCCCTGCTAGAATGGAGCTTGGCGGGCCCCTTCGCATGGTTCGGCGGCAAATCTGGTCAGGTCGGGAACGAAGCAGCCATAGTCGTGCAGAAACAGTGCCGAAGTCAGGCTCGCCTCTCTAGTTTTTGTTAGTGAATTTTGTCGGTGATCCGCTCATCTCATGACTTATCTGGTCCTTGCGCGCAAATGGCGTCCCCGTTCGTTTGATACCTTGGTCGGTCAAGATCACGTTGTCCGTGCGCTGACGCACGCGCTTACGACGCAACGCTTACATCATGCCTGGTTATTTACGGGTACGCGTGGGGTTGGCAAAACAACCCTGTCACGTATTTTGGCCAAGGCACTCAATTGTGAAACCGGAATTACGGCCACGCCTTGCGGGGTCTGCCAAGCATGTACGCAAATCGACGAAGGTCGGTTTGTTGATTATCTAGAGCTTGACGCAGCGTCGAACCGTGGCGTCGAAGAAATGACGCAATTGCTCGAGCAGGCGGTCTACTCGCCGAGCGTCGGTCGCTTCAAGGTCTACATGATCGACGAGGTGCATATGCTGACGGGTCATGCGTTTAACGCAATGCTTAAAACGCTTGAAGAGCCCCCGGCCCATGTCAAATTCATTTTAGCGACGACCGATCCGCAAAAGATCCCCGTCACCGTCTTATCCCGCTGCCTTCAGTTCAATCTGAAACAGATGCCCGGCGAAGCGATTGTGGGTCATCTAGAGCAGGTGTTAGGGGCTGAAGAAATTGCCTTTGAAGTCCCGGCCTTACGTTTATTGGGTCAGGCTGCGTCGGGCTCGATGCGCGATGCTTTATCACTGACAGATCAGGCCATTGCTTATAGCGCCGGCAATCTGACTGAAGAAGCTGTGCGTGGCATGCTTGGCACGATTGATCAGCGGCATTTGGTACGCTTACTCGATGCGTTGCAAGCAGGACAGGCCCCTGCAGTGCTTGAGATTGCAGACGAACTCGCCACGCGTGGCTTGTCGTATCGCGCGGCGCTGGCCGACTTCGCGATCTTGTTGTCTCGCATTGCGATTGTTCAACGCGTGGCGCAGGCGATTGACGAGGCTGACCCTCTGGTTGTTGATATCAAGCGCTTAGCCAATTCGTTGCAGCCGGATGCAGTGCAATTGTTTTATACCGTCGCAGTGCACAGCCGTTCAGAACTTGCGATTGCGCCGGACGAATACGCCGGCTTTGTGATGGCGTGTTTGCGGATGTTGTCGCTCTCAGGCGCTGCGGGTGGCGCACAACAACAGGTCGTCCCGCAAGCAGTGCAAGCCACGACTGCGCCTGTGTCTGCCCCTGCCGCATCGATGACGCCTCAGAAAAGCACCCGAGTAGCCCCCGCGGCGCCAAGTCCCAAGCAAGTGACTTCGCCTGTCGCGACTCAGCTGCCACCCAAGAGCGCGACAAAAGCCGAATCAACCGTTTCAAATCCCGATGCCTCGTTATCTGAACCAGAGGCAGAGCCTGAGCCCGAGTTTTTTTCGTCTGACGACCTTGACTACAGCCCTGAGCCTGTTTTTGATCAGGCCGATGATGCGCAGTATGCGCAAGCACCTAGCAAGCCGGTCTCTGACACGATTGTGTTGCCTGAACCGTGGGCTGGCTTTTCAGCGAAGTTACCGCTGTCTGGTATGGCAGCTCAGCTTGCGCGTCAATCCGAATGCGTTCAGGTCTCCGGGCGTACGATTCTCTTGCGGGTGGCGACTAAGGCGTTGACTGAAGGCGCACATGCCGATCGTTTGCGTGCGGTATTGACTGAATACTTTGGTTTTGTTGTGCAGGTCACTTTTGAAATAGGCGCAGGTCAGGGGCAATCGGCCCATGCCGTTGATCAGGCGGCGCAAGCCGCGCGCCAGCAGGCTGCTGAAAAGTCGGTCAAGGTTGATCCCTTTGTGCAAGCCCTGGTTAAAGATTTTGGCGCACAAGTGGTGCCTGGTTCGATTCGCCCGGGCCACGCCTCGTTGTGATTGTGTTTGAGCGCCTCGGGCGTTCAGGGTTGTACTGCATTGTTAAATCGGTACTATTTTGTATGAATTATTTCAGGAAATTTAAATCATGATGAAAGGACAAATTGCAGGTCTGATGCGTCAGGCGCAACAGATGCAAGAAAATATGAAAAAAGCCCAAGACGCACTGGCCGATATTTTGGTCGAAGGTGCTGCGGGTGGTAACTTGGTTAAGGTGACCATGACTTGTCGTCATGATGTGAAGCGGGTTGTGATCGATCCAAGTCTGCTAGCTGAAGATAAAGACATGCTCGAAGATTTAGTCGCGGCGGCGTTTAACGATGCGCTGCGTAAGGCTGAGGCAACCTCTCAAGAAAAAATGGCGGGTGTCACTGCAGGGATGCCTTTGCCACCCGGAATGAAACTACCGTTTTAATGAGCACTTCGTCATCTGAACCACAACCCTTGTTGGCCTTGGTCGACGCACTGCGTCGTTTGCCAGGTGTGGGGGCACGAACGGCACGTCGAATGGCGTATCACCTGTTACAGCATGACCTGAAAGCAGCACAGCAACTGGGTCAGGCGTTGACCGATGCGGTACAGCGCCTGCAACATTGCGAACTCTGCAATGGTTTCACCGAAACGCCTGTGTGCGCAACCTGTGAACACCCCGAGCGCGATACAAGCCTGCTGTGTATTGTTGAAACCCCAGCGGATCAAAACTCAATTGAGGCCACACATGGTTATCAAGGTTTGTATTATGTGTTGATGGGTCGTCTGGCCCCCCTCGAGGGCACAGGCCCCGACGAACTTGATTTTGATCGTGTCCTTGAACGTGCGACCAACGGCGTGGTGCAAGAGGTGATTCTGGCCACAAACTTTACGGCTGAAGGCGAAACCACCGCGCATTACCTCTCTGAGGCCTTGCGTGTTCAGGGGATCAAGGTCACCCGGTTGGCGCGCGGAGTCCCCGCCGGCAGTGAAATTGAATATGTGGATGCCGGCACGGTTGCCTGGGCCTTGATGGAACGCAAGCCGACCTAAATTGGGCGGCGCGCTAGGGGCACTGGTGTTTGAGGCCCGAGGTTTGCGGGTAAACTCGCAGGCGCCAACGGCCCCCCTATGCTTAAATAGACTAACAAAAATTTTACGAGAGACGCTCATGTCGATTTCACGCCGTCAGTTGATTCAGTTTGCAGGTGCAACCTCACTCTTGTCTGCGGCGCCGACTTTGGTGCTTGCGCAAAAACTTGAAAAAACCAGTGTGCATATTGCGGTGGGCGGCAAGGTCGGTACGTATTACCAGGCCTTGACGATCGCCGAACAGTTGGGTTACTTCAAAGATGAGGGCCTTGACGTCAAAATTTCTGACTTCGCGGGCGGATCAAAATCACTACAGGCTGTTGTGGGCGGTAGCGCGGATGTGGTCTCGGGTGCTTATGAGCACACCATCAATTTACAGTCTAAAGGTCAGTTTTTTCGTTGCATTGTTCTGCAGGGCCGCTGCCCGATGATTACCGTTGGCGTATCTAAAAAGACGCTACCAAATTTTAAGACTGCAGCAGACTTGCGCGGTAAAAAAGTGGGTGTCACGGCGCCTGGTTCATCGACCAGCATGATCGCGAGCTTTTATTTGGCCAAGCATGGGTTGAAGCCCACCGACGTTTCGTTTATTGGTGTGGGCGCCGGTGCGGGTGCTATCTCTGCGATACGCGAAGGCCACATCGATGTGCTTTCAAATATTGATCCCGTGATTACCACGCTTGAAGAATCCAATGACATTCTGACAATCGTTGATACGCGCAGGCTAAAGGACACACAGGATATTTTTGGTGGCAATATGCCAGCAGGCAGTTTGTATCTGCCGCAAGCCTACATTGATGCAAATCCCAAGACTGTGCAGGCGTTGACCAATGCGATCGTGCGGGCAGATAAGTGGATCATCAAGGCAGGTCCCCAAGGCGTGGTGAAGGCAGTGCCTGCAAGCTACCTTCAAGGTAAGCCAGAGATTTACGCAAAGGCCGTTGAAAAGTGTCTAGAAGCGATCTCACCTGATGGCATGATTCCTGAAGACGGCCCGGCCACCGCATTGAAGGCGTTAGCGGCCTACAGCACAGACATACGCGACGCGAAGATTGATCTATCAAAAACTTGGACCAATGACTTTACTGTGCGTGCCAACGAAAAATATCCTGAAGTTAAAGCGTAAATTGAGTTTGGTTTATGGCATCTACTGAAGCACCCGCCGCTGCGAATCAGCAGCAAGCGCCCGCACTTTTGTTGCAAGATATTTCGTGCACGTTCGTGTCGCGTGACGATCCAGGCCAACGCTACACTGCGGTGGCAAACACCACGCTCTCAGTGGCACCTGGTGAGTTTGTATCCGTGGTCGGGCCAACCGGTTGCGGCAAATCAACCTTGTTGAATATTGCAGCAGGTTTGCTTGCACCATCCCTTGGCGTGGTCGAGTGTTTTGGTGAGCCCTTAAACGGCATCAATAAACGCGCGGGTTATATGTTTCAGGGTGAGGCGCTACTGCCCTGGCGCTCTGCGCTTGATAACGTTGTTGCAGGTTTAGAGTTTGCGGGCGTTGAGCGCGCGCAGGCTTGTGAGCGTGGTCGTCAATGGTTGATGCGCGTTGGGCTCAACGGTTTTGAAGATCGCTATCCGCATCAAATGTCAGGCGGCATGCGCAAGCGCACCATGCTTGCCCAGACCTTGATTCGCGACCCCGACATCATCTTGATGGATGAACCATTTTCTGCCCTTGATATTCAAACTCGTCAGTTGATGGAAAACGAAGTGCTTGAGCTCTGGATGGCCAAGCGCAAGGCCGTATTGTTTATCACGCATGATCTGGATGAAGCGATTGCCATGAGCGATCGGGTCGTGGTGTTGTCGGCAGGGCCTGGTACGCATCCGATCGGCGAGTTCGTGATTGACTTACCGCGCCCGCGCGATGTGGCAGAGGTGCGGATGCAACCGCGCTTTGTTGAGCTGCATGGGGCAATCTGGTCTGTATTGCGAGATGAAGTCTTGAAGGGCTACGCCCAGCAAAAGCGAGCTTGATATGTTGAATTTTCTGAAGCCCACCTCGAGGCTGTCTTTGCGTGTGTGGCAGGTCAGCATTTTGATCGTGATCATCGCGGCGTGGCAGCTTGCTTCTGCGGATCCAAAAATCGCTTTCTTCTTTGGTAAGCCCTTGGGCGTGTGGGGGCGAATTTGGGATTGGTTTGTGACCAATGGTGATATTTATTCGCACTTGGGCATCACCCTGACCGAGACCGTGCTCGCATTCTTTATTGGTACGACGTCTGGACTTGGGATGGGGTTATGGCTGGGGCTTTCGCCCATGGCAAGCAATATTCTTGACCCCTATATAAAATCCTTGAATTCGATGCCGCGCGTGATTTTGGCGCCAATTTTTGCAATGTGGTTTGGCTTGGGGATTTGGTCCAAGGTTGCGTTGGCGGTCACGCTTGTATTTTTTATTGTGTTTTTTAACGTCTACCAAGGTGTGCGTGAAGTCAGCCCAACCTTGCTGGACAACGCCCGCATGCTAGGTGCTGACCGTAAGCAATTACTCAGACAGGTCTATTTGCCTTCTGCAACAAGCTGGGTATTTTCAAGCTTGCACACTTCAGTCGGTTTGGCCTTCGTGGGGGCGGTCGTCGGCGAGTATTTAGGCTCGGCCGCTGGCGTGGGCTATCTGATTTTGCAAGCTGAGGGCACCCTTGATGTGAACACTGTCATTGCAGGGATTTTTGTCTTGACGGCCTGCGCGCTTGTGTTGGACTCAATCGTCGGCGTGATCGAAAAACGCCTGATGCGCTGGCAGCCTAAATCGGGTGAAACTGAAAAGTTGTAAGCGTTGTGCGTCTTTAAGCCAGCCCTTCTAGTCAATCGATTTAGCGCTGCGCGTCAATCAGCGCATCTAATTTGCGAGCGTCTGTTACAAACGCGCGAATCCCTTCAGATAACTTCTCATTCGCCATTGCGTCTTCGTTTAATAAAAAGCGAAATGCCTGCTCGTCTGACGGCAAACGCTGGGTTGTGTTTGCTTTTGCATACGCGAGGTTTAAATGAGGGCTGACTTCACCTTGCGCGTCGCTGAGGCTGGCCAGCAGGTCAGGGCTGATCGTCAGTAAGTCGCAGCCAGCAAGCGCCAAAATCTGGCCTGTGTTTCTAAAGCTCGCGCCCATAATCTCAGTGGCAACCCCAAAGTTTTTGTAGTAACTGTAGATTTTGGATACCGACAAGACGCCAGGATCATTTGCGCCGCTGTTGGCCGCTTCATCCCAGTTGCTACCTTGTTGTTTTTTATGCCAGTCGTAAATGCGTCCAACGAAGGGCGAAATTAACTTGACGCGGGCCTCGGCACAGGCAACGGCCTGCACCAGTGAAAACAGTAATGTCAGGTTGCAATGGATGCCTTCGGCCTCAAGGATGCGGGCCGCCTGAATGCCTTCGTAGGTGGCGGCAATCTTGATCAAGATGCGATCGCGCTCAAAGCCAGCGGTTTGATAGCGTTTGATCAAGCTGCGGGCGCGCTCGATCGTGGCGCTTGTGTCAAAGGATAGGCGTGCATCCACCTCGGTCGACACGCGTCCAGGCACAATACTAAGTATTTCTTTCCCAAAAGAGACTAAGAGTTGATCGACCAGATCACTCGTGAGCGCCGTTGGATTGGCTTTCACACAGCGTTCAAGCATGGGGCGATACGCGTCTTGCTGTACCGCTTTGAGGATCAAAGAGGGATTCGTTGTGGCATCGGTTGGCAGATAGCGCCGCATGCTCTCAAAATCACCGGTATCGGCGACAACGGTGGTGTGGGTCCGCAGGGAGTCAAGAAGGCTGGCCATCAGTTATACTTCCAAGGTTTGCTTACTAATTTTTAACGCTGGGGTTTATTGTGCTGCCGAATATATTCGAAGAATTACGAGCTAAGCAAAATGCCCCCCAGTCAACGCGTGCAATTGCGATTCTAGCGCTCGCTGACGGAACCGTCTTTAAAGGCGTCTCGATCGGGGCGGATGGGCATACGGTTGCCGAGGTGGTATTTAACACCGCCATGACCGGCTACCAAGAGATCTTGACCGATCCTAGCTACAGTGGCCAGATTGTCACCCTGACGTATCCCCATATTGGCAATACGGGCGTCAACCTTGAAGACGTCGAGTCGACCAAAATTCATGCTGCAGGGCTGATTGTGCGAAATTGCCCCGAGCAGTTGTCAAACTTTCGCTCGACGCAATCGTTACCCGACTATCTTAAATCGCAGGGCATTGTCGCGATTGCTGAGATCGACACCCGTAAATTGACCCGCATTTTGCGCGAAGGTGGTGCGCAAGGTGGCTGTATTTTGGTTGGCGAAGATGCCAAACAGGCCTTGCAGTTGGCTGCAAAATTTCCGGGTATGGCCGGACAAGATCTGGCCAAGGTGGTGTCCGCCACTAAAAACGCTGGATGGACTGAATCGACGTGGCAACTTGGTGAAGGGTTTGGGCAAAACAAAAGCCAGTTACCTCATGTGGTTGCCTATGATTTTGGTGTGAAGTCAAATATCCTTCGCTTGCTTGCCGAGCGTGGTTGCCGCATCACGGTGGTACCTGCACAAACGACGGCGGCTGAAGTGCTCAAACTCAACCCTGATGGCGTGTTTTTATCGAATGGGCCGGGCGATCCTGATCCGTGTGATTATGCAATCGCGGCCACCAAGGTTTTTCTCGAGCGCAAGTTGCCGACCTTTGGCATTTGCCTTGGGCATCAGATCATGGGCCTCGCCATTGGTGCCAAAACCATCAAGATGAAAACCGGTCACCACGGATCCAACCACCCTGTGCAGCATTTGGCCTCGGGCCGGGTGTTCATCACAGCGCAAAATCATGGCTTTGCCGTCGATGCCAAAACTCTGCCCGCGAATGCGCGCGCGACACATGTCTCGTTGTTTGACGGGACCTTGCAGGGATTTGAACTCACCGATCGGCCTGCCTTTTGTTTTCAAGGGCACCCCGAAGCAAGCCCAGGGCCACATGACATTGTTGTCTTGTTCGATCAATTCATGAGCCTGATGGCCAGCAACAAATAAAGAGTCAACATGCCCAAGCGTACCGACCTAAAAACCATTTTGATCATCGGCGCAGGCCCCATTGTGATTGGGCAAGCCTGCGAGTTCGATTACTCAGGCGCGCAGGCCTGCAAGGCCCTTAAAGCCGAGGGCTATCGCACGGTGTTGGTCAATAGCAATCCGGCCACCATCATGACTGACCCAGAAACGGCGGATGTTACCTACATCGAGCCGATTACCTGGCAAGTGGTCGAAAAAATTATTGAAAAAGAACGTCCCGATGCGGTGTTGCCGACGATGGGAGGCCAAACAGCCTTAAATTGTGCGCTCGATCTTGATAAGCACGGCGTATTAAAAAAGTACAACGTTGAGTTGATTGGCGCGAATGCGCAGGCAATTGAAAAAGCAGAAGATCGCCAAAAATTTAAAGTCGCAATGACCGCGATTGGTCTTGAGTCTGCCAAGTCAGGTGTTGCGCATTCGCTTGAAGAGGCCTGGGAAGTTCAGCGCCGTATCGGTATCGAAATCGGCACCTCCGGTTTTCCGGCAGTGATTCGTCCAAGCTTTACGCTCGGTGGCAGTGGCGGCGGTATTGCATACAACGCAGAAGAGTTTGAAACCATCTGCCGTCGCGGTCTCGAAGCTTCGCCCACAAGTGAACTTCTGATTGAAGAGTCCTTGCTAGGTTGGAAAGAATTTGAAATGGAAGTCGTGCGCGACAGTGCTGACAACTGCATCATTGTTTGCTCGATCGAAAATCTGGATCCAATGGGTGTGCATACGGGCGACTCAATTACTGTGGCGCCTGCGCAAACGCTGACCGATAAAGAATATCAAATCATGCGTAACGCCTCGATCGCGGTGTTGCGTGAAATTGGTGTCGATACCGGTGGTTCAAACGTACAGTTTGCGGTGAATCCGCTCAATGGCCGGATGATTGTGATCGAGATGAATCCGCGTGTCTCGCGTTCGTCAGCGCTTGCTTCAAAGGCGACTGGTTTTCCGATTGCCAAGGTTGCAGCACGTTTAGCCGTCGGTTACACCTTAGACGAACTCAAAAACGAAATCACAGGTGGTGCGACACCGGCCTCATTCGAGCCAACCATTGATTACGTGGTCACCAAGGTGCCGCGCTTTGCGTTCGAAAAATTCCCGACCGCGGATGCGCGACTCACCACCCAAATGAAGTCTGTTGGTGAAGTGATGGCAATTGGCCGAACCTTTCAAGAATCGTTTCAAAAAGCGCTGCGCGGTTTAGAAGTTGGCGTAGATGGCTTGAATCAAAAAACGACTGATCGTGAAAAAATTCAAATTGAATTGGGTGAGCCTGGCCCTGAGCGGATTTGGTACGTGGGCGATGCCTTTGCGCAAGGCTTCACGATGGATGAGGTGCATCAACTGACCAAAATCGATCCGTGGTTTTTAGCCCAGATCAAAGAAATCGTTGATATTGAATTAGCCCTTGAGCAGCGTACGATTGCCGACCTGGATTACGACACCCTTTGGCAGTTAAAGCGCCGAGGGTTCTCGGATCGCCGTCTTGCCTTTTTATTAGATACCGTTGAGGGTGAGGTGCGTAAGTTGCGTCATCAACTCAATGTACGCCCTGTGTTTAAGCGTGTGGATACTTGCGCGGCCGAGTTTGCAACCAATACGGCGTATCTATATTCGACCTACGAACAAGAGTGCGAAGCGAAGCCCACCGATCGTAAAAAGATTATTGTGCTCGGCGGTGGCCCCAACCGAATCGGTCAAGGTATCGAGTTCGATTACTGCTGCGTGCATGCCGCCTTAGCGTTGCGTGAAGATGGTTTTGAAACCATCATGATCAATTGCAACCCCGAAACCGTCTCGACGGATTACGATACCTCTGACCGTTTGTATTTTGAACCGGTCACACTTGAAGACGTGCTCGAGATCGTGCACATCGAAAAGCCCGTGGGCATGATCGTTCAGTATGGCGGTCAAACGCCACTGAAACTTGCTCGGGCGCTTGAGGCCAATGGTGTGCCAATCATTGGCACCAGTCCAGAGTCGATCGACGTCGCTGAAGATCGCGAGCGCTTTCAAAAACTGTTAACCAAGCTGAATTTGCGTCAGCCGCCTAACCGGACTGCGCGTACTGAAAGCGAGGCCTTGGCCCATGCGCAAGAAATCGGTTATCCCTTGGTCGTTCGTCCAAGCTATGTGCTCGGTGGTCGGGCCATGGAGATCGTGCACGAACAAGGTGATCTCGAGCGCTACATGCGTGAGGCCGTTAAAGTCAGCAACGACTCGCCGGTGCTGCTTGATCGCTTTTTAAATGATGCCATTGAGATTGATGTCGATTGCTTGTGTGACGGGCAACAGGTGTTTATCGGCGGTGTGATGGAACACATCGAGCAGGCGGGCGTGCACTCGGGTGACTCGGCCTGCAGCTTGCCACCATTTTCACTGTCTACCGAGATGACTACCGAAATCAAACGGCAAACCGCGTTGATGGCGCGTGCCTTAAACGTTTCTGGGTTAATGAATGTCCAGTTCGCGGTGCAAAAAGGCGATGTCTACGTGTTAGAGGTCAATCCGCGCGCATCTCGTACAGTGCCGTTTGTGTCTAAAGCAACGGGCCTTCAACTGGCCAAGATTGCTGCGCGTGCAATGGCCGGACAATCCTTGGCTTCGCAGGGTATTACCAAAGAAGTGGTACCGCATTACTTCTCGGTTAAAGAGGCCGTGTTTCCGTTTGTGAAGTTTCCAGGCGTAGACACGATTCTGGGCCCTGAAATGAAGTCGACTGGCGAAGTCATGGGTGTGGGCGTCACATTTGGTGAAGCCTTTGTTAAATCACAAATGGCAGCGAGCGTGAATTTGCCCGAGTCGGGCACTGCGTTTATTAGTGTCAAAAATCAAGACAAACCGAAGGCCGTAGAAGTCGCCCGTGGCTTACATGGCTTAGGCTTTAAGGTTGTGGCAACGCGTGGCACCGCCGCCGCCATTAAAGAAGCCGGCATCCCCGTGGTGGTGGTCAACAAAGTGGCTGAAGGACGCCCGCATATTGTTGATATGCTTAAAAACGGTGAAGTGTCGCTGGTGATTAATTCGGTCGAAGAGCGACGCAATGCCATTACCGATTCGCGAGCAATTCGTACCCAAGCGCTCGCCGCACGTGTGACGTACTACACCACGATTGCGGGTGCACGTGCCGCAGTCGAAGGCATGCAGTACTTGCGAGAAGGGCTTGGGATTACCGTTTATTCATTGCAAGAACTACATCAATCACTGAAATAGATATGACGACCACTCCGCTTCCCTACGCAGGTATTCGAGTTTTAGATATTAGCCAAGGGATTGCGGGGCCCTACTGCGCGCACATCCTTTGGCAGCAAGGCGCTCACGTTATAAAAGTTGAACCGCCTTCCGGTGATTGGATCCGCTTTATTGGTGCGGCCAAAGGTGATTTAAGCGCGCATGCCATTCAGTTCAATGCAGGCAAGCAAGCCCTGGCGCTAGACGCCCGTACAGAAGCGGGTAAAAAAATACTGTTGCAGTTAGCGTTGCAAGCCGATGTGATCGTGCAGAACTTTCGACCGGGCGTTGCAGATCGCTTAGGCGTAGGTTATGCCGCCCTGTCAAAAATCAAACCGGATCTCGTCTATGTGTCGGTGAGTGGTTATGGTCAAGATGGACCTTATGCGGATGCACCTGCCACTGATTCTGTGATGCAGGCCGATAGCGGGTTGATGTTTTCTAATCAAGATGAACATGGTGTTCCCAGACGTATCGGCTTATTAGCGGCTGACGTCACGACGGGTTTGTATGCTTCGCAAGGCGCCGCTACCGCGCTGTATCAGCGTTTGGCGCATCAACGGGGTACACACGTACAAGTGAGCTTGTTTGAGGCTTGTGCGGCCTTGCAAGGTGCCTGCTTTATCGAGCAAGCGATTGCGGGCAAACGTCCGTTTGGTGCGGTGAGTGCGCCAAACGCCGTGTTTGCAACTGCAGATGGCACGATTTCTGTTGTGACAGTGAACACCGAACATTTCCATCGTGTCAGCAAAGCCTTTGGTCACGAAGAATGGATCACTGATCCTCGTTATGTTGAAAATGCCATCCGCTTTGAAAACAGAGCGACTCTGCACGCTGATATGGCGCAGATGCTTAAACAACATACGACAGCACACTGGGTCGCGTTATTTCAAAAGCATGATGTCTTACATGCGCAGGTGCGTAATTACACCGAAGTGCTTGAGCATCCGCAAGCGGTGCATTTAGGTTTGGCACAACAGCTCGCACAAGCCGGTGTCGGTACCTTGCCCTATATCGGTTTGCCATCGCATCCTTTGCATCGTCCCGTCACAAGCGCGCCGCGTGTTGGCGAAAACTCGATCGAAGTATTGACGCAAGCAGGTGTCAGTGCTGAGACGATTGAACAATTACTCAAAACCGGCGTTGTTACCCAGGCTAAACCACATGAATAATTTCAATACGCTCGGCTCTGTATGGCGGATGGCGTTTGCGACCTTGGTCGTCTCTACCTTTGCTGCTGTCTGTGCGCCCAAGGCGGCCGCCCAAGCCGCAGCCTATCCCAACAAAGCGATTCGAATGGTTGTACCGTATCCACCAGGTGGCCCAACCGATTTAACGGCTCGGGTGGTGGCTGCAGAAATGAGTAAAACACTTGGCCAATCGATTGTGGTCGATAACAAGCCAGGCGCCAGTGGCATGATTGGTGCTGAGTTGGTGGCGCGGGCCGAACCTGATGGCTATACATTTTTGGCCAATGCCTCGCTGCATGTGATCAACCCGCACCTGTATCCCGATATGCGTTTTGATGCACTCAAAGATTTTGCGCCAATCACACAGTTGGCGGCGGTACCACTCGTGTTGGTCGTGCCAAACAGCTTGCCCGTGCATTCAATTAAAGATTTGGTCGACTACGGCAAAAAGAATCCGGGCAAGCTGAATTTTGCGTCTTCTGGAAGCGCCTCGGCCCAGCATTTGGCGGGTGAATCGTTCAAGGTTGCAGCGGGTATTGAGATGCAACATATTCCCTACAAAGGAAGCTCCCCCGCATTGGCTGACTTGGTGGGCGGGCAGGTTCAATTAATGTTTGATTCAATGCCGTCGTCCATGCCTTTCATTAAAGCCGGTAAGTTGCGTGCCATTGCTGTGACCACACTTAAACGTGCGCAAGCGCTACCTGATTTGCCGACGATTGCAGAATCCGGCTATCCCGGCTTTGATGTTGCAACGTGGTATGGTTTTTGGGCACCCAAAGGTACGCCCTCTGCGATCGTTAATCAGCTATCACAGGCAGCGAGTGCGGCCTTGAAGCTGCAGTCGGTTCAAGAGCAATACGCGGGGATGGGTGCCGAGCCCGTGGGTTCAAGCCCAACTGAGTTTGCCAAATATAACGAAACCGAACTTGCGAAGTGGGAAAAAATTGTTCGTGCCTCAGGTGCAAAGGCAAACTAAGTGGCGGTTTTTATTACGGGCGCCAGCAGTGGCTTAGGTGCAGCACTTGCCAGGCAGTATGCGCTTGAGGGGCATACGCTGGGTTTGCTGGCGCGACGTCGCGATCGTTTACACGAACTCGCAGCAAGTTTGCCGGGTAGTCACTATCTTTACGTGGTCGATGTTCAGGACAGAGACGCATTGCACTCGGCAGCACAACACTTCCTTGAACAGGTTCCCCACGTTGATGTAGTGATCGCTTGTGCT
>CAIYCP010000096.1 GCA_903924715.1 uncultured beta proteobacterium | reverse complement strand
GGGTATGGTGATGATGGCCGAGCCTTTGTCGCGCGCCCTGGCCGAGATTCGCAGTGCGCGCGCGCCCGAGTCGCAAGCGCCCGTGGTGTTGCTGTCTCCGGTGGGTAAGCCCTTTGATCAGGCGCAAGCGAGTCGCCTTGCTCAGTCTACTGGTGCGATCTTTATTTGCGGCCGTTACGAAGGCGTGGATCAACGTTTGATCGATCAGCAAGTTGATGAACAATGGTCACTGGGTGATTTTGTTTTGTCGGGCGGCGAGATCGCTGCGATGGCAATGATTGATGCTGCCGTCAGATTAATTCCGGGTACCTTGAATCATGGCGAATCGTCGGCGCAAGATTCTTTTCAAGAGGCTCTTTCAGGGCTGCTCGATAGCCCGCATTACACACGACCTGAAAGTCTCAACGGCGAAATGGTACCGGCGGTATTGCTCTCAGGCCATCACGCGAATATTGCGCGCTGGCGTCGAGAGCAGTCTTTAGCACTCACGCTCGAAAAACGCCCAGATCTTCTTGAGCAAGCGCGCGAGCGAGGGCAACTGACCCCCGCCGACGAACGCTACTTGCTTGGCTTAACAAAACCCTAAGCGAACACCCTAAGCGTTACGCTGCTTGCGAGTGAACGCGTGTGTAGCAAGCCTTAACCGAGCTTTGCGCGTTGCGCCTGAACTTGCTTGACTGTGTCGCCAAATTGCTCAACACGTAGCTTCTCTTGTTCGACCACAGCAGCCGGTGCCCGCGCAACAAATGATTCGTTTGATAGTTTGCTTTGGGCTTTTGCGATTTCGCCTTCGAGCCGAGCAATTTCTTTATCCAAACGTAGTCGTTCTGCGGCAACGTCGATTTCGACTTTGAGCATGAGGTGGGTATCACCCACGACCTGAACGGGCGAGCCGTCATCGGGCAGCGTTTCTACGACTTCAACCCCGGATAGTTTGGCCAAGGCGGCCAGATAGCCCGCGTGTTCGTTGAGCATGACCTGAGGGCCGCGCGCAATCAGCGGCACCCGAGCGGCTGGTGAGAGATTCATGTCGCCCCGTAGGGCCCTCACGGCCTCGATCTGCCCCTTCAACAGCGCGACGCGTGCTGAGGCAGTTGGGTCAACGGCCTCAAGGTTTGGCTTTGGAAACGGTTGAATCGAAATGCTCGTGACGTCTTGCTCTTGCCGTTTGCCTGCGACTAACGACACTTTTTGCCATAACTCTTCAGTGATAAAGGGCATGATCGGATGAAGCAGGCGCAGTACCGCTTCAAGGACGCGAATCAGGGTGCGGCGCGTGGCGCGTTGCTGCTCGGGCGTACCGGTTTGAATTTGTACCTTAGCAAGTTCAAGATACCAGTCGCAGTATTCGTCCCACACAAAGTGATACAGGGCATTTGAAATATTGTCGAAGCGATAATCGGCAAAGCCCTTGGCAACTTCTTGCTCAAGCAGTTGCAGTTCGCTGATGATCCATTTGTCGACAAAGCTTTGCGCCGACGCATCGACCTCGGCCATATCTTGGCCTTCGGTATTCATCAGTACAAAACGTGTGGCGTTCCAAAGCTTGTTGCAAAAATTACGATAGCCTTCGCAACGCTTCAGATCAAAGTTGATGTTGCGCCCAAGACTTGCATAGGCCGCCATCGTGAAGCGCAGCGCATCAGTACCAAAGGCTGGGATACCATCTGGAAATTGTTTGCGCGTGGCTTTCTCGATCGAGCCCGCTTGTTTTGGGTTCATGAGGCCATAGGTGCGTTTACTGACCAGGGTCTCAAGATCGACGCCATCAATGAGGTCAACCGGGTCAAGCGTATTTCCCTTTGATTTACTCATCTTCTGACCTTCTGCGTCGCGGATCAGGCCGTGCACGTACACGTGTTTAAAGGGGACTTGACCCGTTAAATGCGTGGTCATCATGACCATGCGCGCGACCCAGAAAAAGATGATGTCAAAACCCGTGACCAACACGCTAGAAGGCAAATAGCGGGCATAGTCGGCGGTTTGCGCGGGCCAACCCATGGTGGTGAAGGGCACAAGTGCCGATGAGAACCACGTATCCAGCACGTCGGGGTCGCGGGTCAAGGCAGCAGTCACACCAGCCGCCTTAGCTTGGTTGAGCGCCTCGGCTTCGGTGTGGGCGACAAAGACCTGGCCATCGGGCGCATACCAGGCAGGGATCTGATGGCCCCACCACAGTTGACGCGAAATACACCAGTCTTGAATGTTTTCAAGCCACTGGTTGTAGGTGGTTGTCCAGTTTGACGGAAAGAACTGAACGTCGCCTTTTGCGACGACGTCAAGGGCAACTTCGGTGATGCTTTTTCCTGGATGCAAGGTGTCAGCGGGGGCGGGTTTGCTCATGGCGACAAACCATTGGTCTGTCAGCATGGGCTCAAGCACGGCGCCACTGCGATCGCCTCGTGGCTGCATCATTTTGTGCGCATCCACTTTGACTAAAAAGCCCTGTTGCTCAAGTTCTTGCACCACGGCCTTGCGTGCATCAAAGCGGTCTAGGCCCTGAAACTGAGCAGGGCCTTGGTCATTGACCTTGGCGTCAAGCGTAAAGATCACAATCAGGGGTAAGCCGTGGCGCATGGCGCAGGCGTAGTCGTTGAAGTCGTGTGCGCCCGTGATTTTGACGCAGCCCGTACCGAACGCTTGATCGACAAAATCGTCGGCAATGATTGGGATTTGCCGATTACAAAGGGGCAAGTCAACCATTTTGCCGACCAGATGTTTGTAACGCTCGTCTTCGGGATGTACGCACAGCGCACCGTCGGCCAACATGGTCTCGGGGCGCGTGGTGGCGATGGTCATGCCGGTAAGCGTTTGAACTGTGCCGTCTGCGTCAGTGATGGTTTGTGGGCCATCGGCAAACGGGTAATGAATATGCCACAGGTGCCCCTCGGTTTCGACGGCTTGCACCTCAAGGTCAGAGACCGCCGTCATGAGCTTGGGATCCCAGTTCACCAAGCGCTTGCCGCGATAGATCAGGCCTTGCTTGTGTAAGCGGACAAAAGTTTCAACGACGCCCTCTGACATCCGGGCGTCCATCGTGAAGTATTCGCGCGGCCAATCGGCCGAGGCGCCTAAGCGGCGCACTTGACTTGTGATGGTGTTACCCGAGACTTCTTTCCATTCCCAGACTTTTTTAATGAAATTTTCGCGTCCCAGATCATGGCGCGATACTTTTTGTGCGTCGAGTTGGCGCTCAACGACGATTTGGGTGGCGATACCCGCGTGATCGGTGCCCGGCACAAACACCGTGTCGCAACCCAACATGCGATGGTAGCGAATCAGCCCGTCCATGATGGTTTGGTTAAAGGCGTGCCCCATGTGCAGGGTGCCCGTGACGTTAGGGGGCGGAAACTGAATCGCGTAGGTGGGGGGCAAAGCGCCTTGAGTCGTCGCACCGCTGGGGGTTTTTACATGTTGTCCGGCGGCAAAATAGCCTCGGGCTTCCCATTCGGGGTACCAACGGGCTTCGATGTCGGCAGGCTCAAAGCTTTTTGAGAGATCCACTTCAGGCAGTGGGGTGGGCTGGTTCATAGAGGTTCCGCGGGTGTTATGGCAAAGGCGGGCGACTCAGTTTGGACGCTCGCTCCTTACGATCAAGGTCGCTATTTTAGGATGTTGTCGACTTTAGTGCCGTGGTAGAATATTGGGTTACGGTGGATTTCATCAAAGTCCCTGTTTTTATTGAGAATTATTGGAGTTTTACATGTCTGTCGAACGTACACTATCGATTATCAAGCCCGACGCCGTCGCTAAAAACGTCATCGGTCAAATTGTTGCTCGCTTTGAAGCCAAAGGCTTGAAAGTTATCGCTGCGCGCCTGCAGCAATTATCGCGTGCCGATGCCGAGCGTTTTTACGCTGTGCATAGCGCGCGTCCCTTCTTCAAAGACCTGGTCGATTTCATGATTTCAGGCCCCGTCTTTGTTCAGGCCCTCGAAGGCGAAAATGCCATTCAAACCAATCGCGACCTGATGGGCGCGACTGACCCTAAAAAAGCAGAAAAAGGCACGATCCGTGCAGATTTCGCTGATAGCATCGATGCAAATGCGGTGCATGGCTCTGATGCCCCTGAAACGGCTCGGGTTGAAATCGCATTTTTCTTCCCAGAAATCAACATCCACAGCCGTTAATTCGGTTGACTGAAAAGTGGCCTGCCTTGCATGTGTCCTGAACCAATCAATCTGCTTGGGCTCGATGCCCCGGCACTGACCCAATTAGTTGGGCAGTGGGGGGGCAAGCCATTTCGCGCCCGGCAATTGCAAAAGTGGGTGCATCAACGCAATACCAGTCAGTTTGATGACATGACCGATCTGGCGCGCGAGTTTCGCGCCCAGTTGGCCGAGCGCTGTGTGGTGCAGGCACCGCCTGTGCTCACCGAGCAACGCTCAAGCGACGGCACACGTAAGTGGCTGTTTGATGTCGGTCAAGGTAACGCCATTGAATCGGTCTTTATCCCTGAAGACGATCGGGGAACACTCTGCATTTCTAGTCAGGCAGGCTGCAACGTTGGTTGCCGTTTTTGTTCGACTGGCCATCAAGGGTTTAACCGTAACCTCACTGCTGCCGAAATCATTGGTCAGTTGTGGTGGGCCCGTCACGAGTTACTCAAAGATGTTGACGCCTCGCGGCTGCTCAATGGCGATCAAGCCACTGACACCCGTGTGATCAGCAACGTCGTCATGATGGGCATGGGCGAGCCCTTGCTCAATTACGATCCTGTGGTCACAGCGCTTCGCTTGATGCTTGATGACAACGCGTACGGTTTGTCGCGGCGGCGAGTCACGGTGTCCACCTCGGGCGTGGTGCCCATGATCGATCGTTTAGCGCAAGACTGCCCAGTGGCACTTGCTGTGTCTTTGCATGCACCTAACGATGCGCTGCGCGACGAACTCGTTCCACTGAATAAAAAATATCCCTTGGCCGAGCTTCTGGCTGCGTGCGAGCGTTACCTTGACTTCGCCCCGCGTGATTTCATTACGTTTGAGTACGTGATGCTGGATGGCGTCAATGATTCTGATCAACACGCGCAAGAGCTGATACAGCTCGCAAGGCGCATACATTGCAAGCTCAATCTGATTCCCTTTAATCCCTTCCCAAGTTCGGGCTTAAAGCGTTCGTCGGCTGCGCGAATTAAAATTTTTGCACAGACACTGAACGAAGCTGGCATTGTGACCACGGTGCGTAAAACGCGTGGCGATGATATCGATGCGGCCTGCGGTCAGTTGGCGGGCGAGGTGCAAGATCGCACGCGCTTAAGTGAAAAAATGGCTTTGAAAAGATCGATTCCGATAAAAGAGGTTCGGGCATGAGCGATGTCGAGTT
>CAIYCP010000095.1 GCA_903924715.1 uncultured beta proteobacterium | reverse complement strand
GCCAGGCCCCTAACCACAGCCCACACTGCGCGCCCACCACAAAACCAAGCGCGTCTGAGATACCCACTAACCAAGGAGATTCTTTCATCGTGTGTCAAAAACCTAAGAGTTTGAATACAGTATTGTTGGCATTGTTTTGCCTAAGTTGGACGCAATTCTGCCATATGATGGGTCAACGCTCATTTTTATTTAACGCCTGAACCGTAAAAAAATATGAACACACTCACTTTTGATGTTTTCAAAAAACAGTCCCAAGAAGCTGGCTTTGACGAGGTGCTTGAACGTAACTGGGCAGCAAATACCGTCGTGCCCACCCACACCCATCCCTTCAGCGTCCAAGCGGTTGTCACGCAAGGAGAGATGTGGCTGACCTGTCGCGGCGAAACAAAGCACCTCACGGCAGGAGGCACCTTTACGATGCAACGTGATGAGCCCCACGACGAGCGGTACGGTGCCGATGGTGCCACCTTCTGGGTGGCGCGACGAAACGCTTAAGCGCTAGCACGCGCGCTATATGGTTTTATGCAAGGCACAATCCCACAAGGCGTATTCAATGAACACTGTTTCGAACGATCTCGCCCCCACCGTTAGTTTTTGGCAAGCCCTCGGTTTCTGGTTCAAACTCGGCTTTGTCAGTTTTGGAGGGCCCGCGGGGCAGATTGCACTCATGCACGAAGAGTTGGTCGTCAGACGCCGCTGGATCTCTGAAAAACGTTTTCTGCATGCGCTGAACTACTGCATGGTTTTGCCCGGACCTGAAGCCCAACAGTTAGCGACTTACATCGGCTGGCTCATGCACAAAACACGTGGCGGAATTATTGCTGGCGCTTTGTTTGTTTTACCTTCTTTGTTTTTACTGATTGCCCTTTCGTACGTCTACATCGCTTTTGGCGAAATCCCACTCGTCGCCGGCCTATTCTATGGAATTAAGCCTGCCGTCACCGCCATCGTTGTTCAAGCTGCGCACCGCATCGGCTCACGCGCACTCAAAAACAATCTCTTATGGGTGATCGCCGCAGCCAGCTTCGTCGCAATTTTCGGGCTTGATGCGCCGTTTCCCTTGATCGTGTTGAGCGCAGCGCTGATTGGTTTTCTAGGCGGGCGTTACAAACCCGAATTATTTCGAGTGGGCTCCAACCACGGTCAGACCAAACACCGCGATGGTCAAGCCTTGATCGATGACAATACGCCAACTCCCGCGCATGCCTTGTTTAACTGGACTCGATTATTTCAAGTATTAGGTGCCGGTGCCCTACTCTGGGCCCTGCCCATGGCCTACTTAAGCTGGCGCTTTGGCTGGGATCACACCCTGACACAAATGGGCTGGTTTTTTACCAAAGCGGCGCTCTTAACATTTGGTGGCGCCTACGCTGTGCTCCCCTACGTTTATCAGGGCGCCGTCGATACGTTCGGTTGGGTCACCCCAACGCAGATGATTGACGGCCTGGCTTTAGGCGAAACCACCCCAGGGCCTTTGATTATGGTGGTTACGTTTGTGGCCTTTATTGGCGGCTATGTCAAAGCCCTATTCGGGGCCGAGAGTCTTTTTCTGGCAGGTACTGTTGCAGCTTGCCTAGTGACCTGGTTTACCTTTTTGCCTTCCTTTATATTTATTTTGGCCGGAGGGCCTTTGGTCGAAACCACCCACAATGACTTGAAATTTACAGCCCCACTCACGGCCATCACGGCAGCCGTTGTCGGCGTGATCTTGAATCTGGCGTTATTTTTCGGATATCACGTGCTCTGGCCCAAGGGCTTGCAAGGCCTGTTTGACTGGCCCTCGGCACTAATAGCTGTCGCCGCCGGCGTTGCGCTTTTTAAATACAAACGCAACGTCATTCATGTGATTGCGGTCAGTGGTCTCATCGGAATGCTCCTCAAGCTTTGAATCCTCAATATTTGACCAATAAAATAGCCTTTGCTTCCTGAGGTATATTCTTGACTAAATTACTGGGCTATTTATGATATGCCCTATCAATCGTCAAGGATTTATTCATTCATGCAAGCCACGCACACCGATTTAAGTCAACCTCAAGGGCAGCCCCAACCTCAAGGCCCTGAAAAGCTGCCCGGAATTCGCCACATCATTGCGGTCGGCAGTGGCAAAGGCGGTGTTGGCAAATCGACGGTCAGCACCAACCTGGCCTTAGCGTTACAGCAGACTGGCGCCACGGTTGGTTTAGTCGATGCTGATATTTTAGGTCCCAGCATTTGCGGCATGCTTGGCATCAACACGAGTGGTCAACCCGCGATGACGGCCGAAGGCAAAATGATTCCGGCGCAACGCTTCGGACTCAAAGTGGTTTCAATGGCGATGTTCACCGGCGATGACACCCCTGCCGTCTTACGTGGCCCGATGGTGACTAAATATTTGCGTCTCTTTACTGCCGGCGTCGAATGGGGCAATTTAGATTATTTGATTCTTGACCTGCCCCCGGGTACCGGCGATACACAGTTAACGATTGCACAAAGCACACCGCTGTCGGGCGTGGTCATTGTGACCACCCCTCAAGCAGTCAGTTTAAAAATCGCCCGACGCGGCTTAAGAATGTTTCAAAAGGTGCACGTGCCGATCTTGGGCATCGTCGAAAACATGCGCACCTTCACCTGCCCGCATTGTGGCGAAACGACCGATATCTTTAGGCATGGCGGCGGCGAAAAAATGAGTCAAGAGCTTGGGGTGCCGTTTTTAGGTGCCCTGCCTTTGGCAAGCGAGGTCGTCACCTGTGGCGATGAAGGTCGCCCGATTGTGGCGGGCCTGCCGCAATCAGCCAGCGCTCAGGTATACACCTCAATCGCTGCGCAACTGGTTCAAGCGATGCGCAACACCGCCACGGTACTTAAACCGTTTATGTGGGACTTTGAAGCAAACACTGGCGCCCCCGAATGGTTGGCCGGTGATGTCCACAAGCATGGCGCGATCGATACACCCATCGGCATGCGTAAGCGCGATGCCCGCACGCTCACCGTGCTCTGGGAAGACGGCGT
>CAIYCP010000094.1 GCA_903924715.1 uncultured beta proteobacterium | reverse complement strand
GCACGCCTGCAGCACTTCGCGAACGCCCGGGCCGGCCTTAACCCCAGTACCCGGACCTGCCGGGACGAGGATGACCTTGCTGGCGCCGTAACGAGCGACCACCCGGTGAGGGATCGTTTCGCCGCGGAGAGCGACCTTCTTGCTCCGCTTCACGTTGGCTTCGGCGTCCTTGAGGGCCTTTTCAACGGCCGGGGGGACTTCGTTTGCTTTGCCGTAACCGTAAGATACCCGGCCCTTTTCGTCGCCGACTACCACCAAGGCGTTGAAGATCTTAAACATCGTGTCGTTCGCATGATTGGCGATCCGCGCACACGTTATCGCGAAGATCCCGTGCGCATGCTGCGCGCAGTGCGTTTTGCGGTCAAGCTCAACGGCAAAATTGATCCGGCCTCGCAAGAACCTTTGCAATCGATGGCGGACTTAATCGAAAACGTACCTGCCTCGCGTTTATTTGACGAGATGCTCAAGCTACTGACTTGCGGGCACGCGATGGATTGCCTGCAGCGCTTGCGGCAAGACGGCTTGCACCAAGGCATGTTGCCTTTGCTAGACGTCGTGCTTGAACAACCGGGCGGTGAAGCCTTCATTGAACTTGCCCTAGATCGCACTGATCATCGCGTCCGCGCTGGCAAAACCGTCAGCCCAAGCTTTTTGTTTGCTGCACTACTGTGGCATCAGGTTGAGCTACGTTGGCAGCAACTGCTTGCGCAAGGCGAAACTGGCATCCCTGCGTTGATGCAAGCGGCTGATTCAGTCTTAGATGAACAAACAGAAAAGCTTGCGATTCAAAAACGGTTTAGCGCCGATATGCGCGAGATCTGGTTTATGCAACCACGGTTTGATCGGCGTTTACCAAAATCGATCTGGCGCATGATTGAACAACCTCGCTTTCGTGCTGCAGTGGATTTTCTTCAGTTGCGCGCGGCAGCGGGCGCCTTTGACAGCGTGTTAGCGCAATGGTGGATGGATTTGGCCAACGCCGATGATTCAGGCAAAGCCGACATGATCGAAGAATTAAACAACCTACCTCGCGAAGGTAACGGCGGCGCACCACGCCCACGTCGACGCAGAAGAGCGCCACGACCAAGCGAGGGGCAACAAGATGCGCCCTTTGTTGAGTAAGTATTGATAACGCCCATGCGTACGCATGCTTATATTGGGCTTGGCGCAAATCTGGGCGATGCAAGACAAACCCTTGCAACCGCGATCAATACGCTACGCAGTTCACCTCAAATTTTTTCTTTACTCGAGGCGCCGCTTTACCATAGCGACCCGGTCGACGCCCAAGGGCCTGTTTTTATCAATACCGTGGTGGCCATTGATACCACCCTTGAACCGTTAGCGCTGCTTGAGTTATTACAGTCGATTGAGCAACAACATGGTCGCGAGCGCCCTTACCAAAACGCGCCGCGCACTCTCGATCTTGACTTACTGCTCTATGGCGACTTGACGATCAACACGCCGCGACTGACCGTACCACATCCGCGCATGCATCAGCGCGCTTTTGTTTTGCGACCTTTACAAGACCTTTCGCCAGAGTTGCAACTCACCCAAGGTGGCTTAAACGCGTTACTCGTCGACTGTCAGGATCAAAAGCTTGAGCGAATCAAGTAACGTCGGCCACCAAACAGCAAAGTCCGTTAGGCCGGCAAGTACCCTTCGATCGACAAGTACCGTTCACCTGTGTCGTAATTAAAGCCCAACACCTTGGCACCCGCAGGCAGGTCAGCTAGCTTTTGGGCAATGGCTGCCAACGTTGCACCCGACGAGATCCCAACGAGCAGGCCTTCTTCACAGGCACTACGACGACCGTATTCACGCGCAGCTTCTGCTTCGACCTGAATCACGCCATCCAATAAAGCGGTGTGCAAATTCTTTGGGATAAAGCCAGCGCCGATACCTTGAATCGGATGGGGTGCGGGCGCACCTCCTGAGATGACGGGCGAAGCAGTCGGCTCAACAGCAAAAACTTGCAGCTTGGGCCATTTGGCTTTAAGCACTTGAGCAACGCCGGTCAAGTGTCCGCCCGTACCGACACCGGTAATGATGACGTCTAAGCCATCAGGAAAATCAGCCAAAATTTCTTGCGCCGTGGTTCGAACATGTACATCGATGTTTGCTGGATTTTCAAACTGCTGCGGAATCCAAGCGCCAGGCATTTGTGCGGCCAGTTCTTCAGCGCGCGCAATCGAACCTTTCATGCCCTTTTCACGCGGGGTCAATTCAAAGCTGGCACCATACGCCAGCATCAAGCGACGGCGTTCGATCGACATGCTATCGGGCATCACTAGCACTAGCTTGTAGCCTTTGACGGCCGCAACCATCGCCAACCCTACACCCGTGTTACCTGAGGTCGGCTCAATGATTGTGCCACCTGGTTTAAGCGCGCCAGATTTTTCAGCCGCCTCAACCATTGCCAAGGCGATACGGTCTTTGATCGAGCCGCCGGGGTTCGTTCGTTCTGACTTAATCCATACTTGATGCGTCTGACCAAATAAACGATTCATACGAATATGAGGTGTGTTACCAATAGTCTCTAAGACGTTTTTCGCTTTCATGTCAAGCCTCTGTGAATTTTTAGTTTTCTAGTTATACGCTTTAAATTGCGCGATCGGCAGTTAATCTTGCCATCGTGGCCTGATCAACACCCAACGATTCGAGAATGGCCTTGGTGTGCTCGCCAATGCCGGGGATCGGATCCATTCGCGCCTCAAACTGATTGCTCGTTGCCGGCGGCAACAACGCAGGCAATAAACCCACAGGGCTCTGCACTTGCGTCCAGCGTTGGCGCGCCTTGAGCTGAGGATGCGCCCAAACATCTTTCATCTCGTTGACACGCGCGTTGGCAATTTGTGCGTCTTCAAGTTTTTGCACGACCTGATCGACCGTCATTTTAGAAAACAGTTCGACAATCACTTCTCGAAGACGGGCACGATTCGCCGCCCGTTTGGTGTTGGTATCAAATTCGGGGTCAGTTGCCAGTGCTTTCTGATCAAGCACTTT